>JAJXTA010000250.1 GCA_021784265.1 bacterium
ATCTTGCCATCATTCAACGAGCTCAGCAGCGTGGTGCTGGCCAGGTAGTTGATGCTGGAACCCGTGATGACGCCGCCGCTGCTGGCGCCAGTCAGGCCCAGGCTGCCGGCGGTGTTGGTGCTGCCGACGTTGGTGATCTTCAGGGCGGTCACGCTGGCTCCCGAGTTGTCGGCCACCACGAAATGGTCGCCTTGAATCGAGGCCGTGACGTTGATGCCGCTGGCGCTGTTGATGTCGTTGAGCACATCGTTGACCGAAGCGGCCTTGCTCAGGTCCACGATGGCGGTGTTGCCGGCCCCATCGGTGATGCGGATGCTGCCGCGGCTGATGCCCTGGCCACCGTTGAGCTCGCTGAGCAGGGCGTTGTTGCTGACGCTGGCGGCCAGAGGGGAAAAGGTCAGGGTGCCGGCGCCGACGGGGGTAGTGCTGGTGTCGGAAAAGCCCTGGCTGATGGCCTGCTGGGCGGTGACCAGTTGCGAGACGTAGAAGCTGTAAGTTCCCGGGGGAGAGGTATTGGTGGTGGTGGCCGTCAGCACGCTGGAATCGGAGCTGCTGGCGGTGGTGTTGTTGAAGGTGTTGATGTTGGTCAGGGGGGTCAGCGATCCCTGCAGGGCCGTGACCTGGGCCTGGATGGCCTTGAGAGCGGTTTCCTGCGTCTGCATCGTGGCGATGCGGGTCTGCAGGTCGTTGACCGGCTGAGCATCGATGGCGATGAGCTTGTTGATCAGGTCGGCGGTGTTGATGCCGCTGACCAGCCCGATACCCGAGGTAATGGTGCCCATGGCGAGACCCTCTGGAGTCAGCCCAGGCAGGCCGGTGCCTGCCCAAGCCAAGGCGTGCGCAGAATTTGCGCTATCCATCCCCTTCAATGACTGTTATCGACACTTGGAGGATAAGGGCTTGATATCGGCAGCCCCCCTGCTGTCATCGTGGCGACCATCCCCTTCAGATCCACGGCTGGCGAGATCCGGCTTTGCAGTTATCTTCCTTTCCATAAAAAAGATGGTAAGGGTGAGTGAAGGCGGGCACCGGTGGCATAAGATGCTGCTGAAAAACAAGTTGTGTCGCACGGGGGTTTGAAGGGGCGAGGAAAAACCCCGCCCCAACCCGGTCCCCAATGGGACCAAACCACGTCCCCAGCGGTGCCCAAGCGGGTCCCGAGCGGTACTAAAACCGCACCCAAAGCGGTCCCGAACCGGGCCCTTGGTTGGGGCCGAAGCAGGAGCGCAGGGGGGTAGAGGCTGGTGGGAACGGATGAAGCGCGGGGTGGCGGGGGTTCCCGGGGCGGAAGATGCACGCAGCGGGGACATCCATATATGTTCGCATATTGTTAGGTTATCGTCAAGTGCTGATTGAAGTTTTGCATTGGGTTGGGGTCCCAGCAATCCCAATGTCAGCGCGGAAGCCAGTGGAGGGGGTTTCTCAGGCCAGCAAGGCCGGCCGATTCGCGGTTCGATCTGAACAACGCGCCCGAAGGGACGGAAGGATGTCGATGGTGCGACGCTCCCGACGCGCACCTACCTTGTCGGAAAAGCGCCTCGCGTCCCGGTTTCACTCGCTTCTTCGTTTTTCTGCCCCCTGCGCAAGAAACAGTAAAATCGAGCGTGACCCGTGCCCCTTGTCCCCCTCTGCCACTGCGGGAGAGAACTCCATGAGACGTCCGTCGATTCCCGTCGCAGTTGAGCAAGCGGTTCTTCAACGATCGAAACGACGTTGTGCCCTTTGTTGGGGACTTGACCATAATCTAGACGTGAAGGACATACAGATCGCGCACGTGGATGGAAACCGATCGAATAATGCGGAAGACAACCTTGCGGCCCTTTGTCAGGCTCATCACAATTCTTACGACTCCAAGCCGAGCCAGACGAAGCAGATTACTCGCAAGGAGCTGAAGCAGTATCGCGACGAACTCTACGATCTGCTCGAAAGGAAATCTCGCAGTATTCAAACATCATTCTTGGGTCCACGCGGACAAAAGGTATTCACCACGACCGATGCGCAGCGACTAGGCCAGATAGTGGAAGCGGTCGATGAAGACACGGCGAGAGAGCATCCGAACGGAATAAGACTATGTTCGCTCGCAAAGCAATTCTACGAGGTGGACGGCGACTTGGCGGCGGGACGAACTGCCATGGACGAACTTCTGAAGCTTGCAGAAACTCACGGGGAGCCTTCGGCCTATTTGACGGGCCAAAACGAGCTACCCGTTCCCGGCGTCCTTGTATCGCTGATTAGGGCGTTGCGATTTCTTGGCGATACAGACGGAATGGCGTATGTGTGGTTTCTCCACGAGATGTCGGATCGCGCATTTTACGGGTCTGAGCGCGGGTGGGGGTCAAAGAGTATCGCTGAATTGCCTGCGGGATCAATTGCTAACGTCGCGGTCTGTCTTTACAGCATAGCCCGAACGAACTTGTTCAACTTTACCCCGGGGATGAGATTGACAGCCGCGGACCAGCTTTGCACTCTTGCCTGCAAATTGACCATCGCGTATTCGATGCAAGGGCGAAATATACCGGAGCGAATCATCTCGATCTTCTATGGTCACGGCGTGCTTCGCGTCGCGCCGGGGCTGAACTTCATCGGCAACGGCCCGAGGGATGAGGTCGACCCGAATGCACCCCCCGACATCTGGTTCTCAGTGATGCACTGGCTCGCGCTGCTCGACAGCTAGCATTTTGACAGGGCTCTCAAAAATATCCCTACGAAACTGGCGGACCGGGACGGCCTGTTTGCCGTGAGCAGAGAAGCCCCGAAGTTTTCCATGGCTGACGCCCGGCGAATGGCGGAGCTTTGGCTGACGCACTGGGCAGGCGTGGTTGTCGGAGGCGATAAGATCACTCTTGCATCCGACAAAGAGTTGGCCGATGTGCTGTCGCATATGCACGCGCAGCGCGATCGGGCGTTGATTGGGCTCACACGCCTACGTCAATGTGCGCTCGAGGAAAGGGCGATTCTAGCGCTGGGATGAAACCGGGACGGGATGAAACTGGGACGACGGGAGCGGTTTGCAGTGAAGAGGCGATGGCAATGGCGCCTCCATCGGTAGCTATACCTACCCATCCAATCCCTCCGCCCCAACCTACGTCGGCTTCGGCGAACACGTGGGAAGCATTGGCATCGAACCGAAGATCTACAGCTTCTCATTGCAGACTGTCTTGGCCGTTCCCGAACCCGCCTCCATCTTCCTCGCCCTCGCCGGCTTCGCCCTCCTGGGTTTCGGCCGCCGGCCAAGGCGCCCCGCCTGACCAACCCCGATCTCTCCTAACCTCCTCGAACCCGGCCGGCCCACCCGCCCGCCGGGTTCGCTTTTTTCTCCCCCCCGCCTCCACCCTGCCTTCCCCGCCACGCCGGGCCAAAGCGTCCCCCCCCGGCCCGGATACCCCCCTTTCCGCCTTCCGCATGGCCCTGATGCATCGCCAGCCTGCCCAAGGGCTGCTGCATCACAGCGACCGGGGGGAGCCGTACGCCAGCGACACTTACCGGGACCTGCTGGAGCAGTATGGTCTGACCGCCAGCGTGAGCGGCCGGGGGAACTGCGGGGACAATGCCTGCATGGAAAGGTTTTGGGCGACGCTCAAGACGGAGCTGGTGCATCAGCAGCACTACCCCACGCACGATCAGGCCCGCCAGGCGATCTTCGATTCCATCGAGGTGTTTTACAACCGGAGACGGTTGCCCAGGACCTTAGGCTATCAGAGCCCCGAGCAGTTCGAGGCCGGCCTAAACTAACCCCGCGGCGCGCCCACCATTCGTGGGGAAATCCACGGGGTTCAAGCGACTTGGGAGTCTGACCCTGCGAAAGAAGACCTCTTGTTTGTTGAACCCAACCTCATCGGTTTGCGGTTGATTCAGGTCGTGAGGAGATTTCACCACCCGCCCCCCGGCGCCGACCCGTGCCGGCATCCGGCGGGGCGCTGCGCATCACCTCGACCAGCTTGCGGAAGATCACGCCATCTCCCGATTCCGCGTTCCAAAGCATCTCCTGCTCATCGGTGTCATAGGTCCAGTACATCCAGCCGTCAAAGCCCAAGCCGCTCAGCCGCCGGGCCAATTCACCCACCCACGCCGCCGCCGGCGCAAGCTTCGGAAAGTCGCGCTTGAACACGCCGAACTCGCCCACGATCAGGGCCTTGCGCGGCTCCGCTTTCAGACCGGCCAGCAGCTTGTCATGCTCGATCGAGGCCATGTCCACTTTCAGAACGGCTTCGTTGGCGGCGTAGGTGTGAATGTCGATCACATCGGCGCTCGAGCGTAGCAGCGCCGTCGGCCGGAAGGGATACCGGTTCCGCGAAGGCGCCCTCTTCAGGTGAAAGTCACCCGGGCCTCGGCGCCCCACCGCGCGATAGGTGAACATGCTCGCATCGATCAGTGCATCGGGAATCTCCGCACGAATCGCGGCCGCCATCTGGTCCACCCAATACACGGCCATATCGTCGGCCAGGCGCTCCTTGTCCGTCGCCAGATCATAAGTCACGCCGTTGGCCGCCGTAACGCGTCCCTTGGAAAGGGAGAACGGCCGCTGCCCGACGTGGAAGCACAGCTCGTTGTCGATGTCCCAGCAGAACACCGCCGAGAGCGTCCTCGGGTCACGCTTGCGCAACGCGCGAATGACATCGCGCAGGTAACGCTGCTTCGCTTCAATGAAGGACGGGTTGAGGTACTCGTTATTAGCGCCGTCCACGTTCTCGACGCTTCGGTCCAGTCCCTTGCGGTACGGGCCGGCTTCCGGAAAGAACTCAAAGCAAGGCACGACCAAGATGCCATGCTTCCTGGCCAGCAGAAGAAAATCCGCCAGATTATCGAGGTAGGCCGGATCAGGCCTGGCCGCATCGCGACTCTTGAACATGCAGCCGCGCTGGCCGCTTAGCCCATTGATAAAGACACGCACCACGTTGAAACCGGCCCCCGCCATGTGCTCGAACGCCTTGATCACCTTGCTGCGGTCGTAGACGAACGGCGAGAATGTGGCGTGCCCGCCTTTGCCCGCCAGGTCAAGCCGGATGTAGTTGAACCCGCGCGGCACAAACCGTTGCCCGTTCGAATTCAAAACAAACGCGTTGCCTTCGATCCGAACCGGAGACACATCCCTCGCGGGCAGTGCCTGGCTCGCTTCGCCCCATGCGGAGACCGAAACCGCGACAAGCAGGCACAAGACCAATAATCCACGTCCCATGTTGAGTGATTCTCTTTTTATCATCTGATCCCGTTCTTGCTTGTGCCTGCGTAAAACATCAGGAGAGTCGTCGGCTCTCACGCCCGGGCTTGGCGTCGCCGGCGCGAAACGAGCAGCAGCAGACCGCCACCGGCCGCCAGGGCGAGCGATGCCGGCTCAGGGACGGTCGCGAGCTGGAAATTGCCAAAGCTGCCGGCTATCGCATCCGTTCCATCATGCGCGTTGATGGAAACGCCGTTGATCGTGGGATTGCCGCTGGTGTAGGTGTAGCTGCCCAGATCCGTCCCGTCGTAATAATAAGTGACGTTCCATTGCGGCTGCGTCGTGTCCAGCACGATCTTGGCGGTT
>JAJXTA010000251.1 GCA_021784265.1 bacterium
CCGATACGCCCGGGCCGCTTCGCTCCTTTGCCTCGCTGCGAGGGGCGCTGCCAAACCCGATCTATGACGAACAGCCGGCCTGGGTCCGCATGTATTGGAAAGCCTGGGAACTGGCGTTTCACAACTTCCACACCCCCACGCCAGGCTCCGGTTTCGTGTCGCCGTTCATCGACGCGGCCTTCAACCAGAACCTCTTTCTCTGGGACACGTGTTTCATGACCATGTTCTGCAACTACGCGGCCCCGCTGGTGCCGGGCATCGGCTCGCTCGACAATTTCTATGCCCGGCAGCATGCGGATGGGGAGATCTGCCGGGAGATCGTGCGCGCGACCGGAGAAGATTACGACGCCTGGGTCAATCACGAAGGCCGGCCGCTCTTCAGCCGGTGGGGCTGGAACATGGGGCAGCCGGGCTTGCCTCCGGACCCAAACGACCCGGTAACGTCTCCGGCTGGCACCTAAGCCGACCCGCCCCCGCGCTGCACGCTCGATGCGCTCGATCATCCCATCCTGGCTTGGGCGGAGCTGGAGAGTTACCGGCTCACAGGCGATCGAGCACGCCTGGCTCTGGTCTATGAACCGCTCGTCCATTACTACGAAGCCTTGGCCCGCTACCTCCGCGTAGGCGACGGCCTCTACACCACGGATTGGGCGAGCATGGACAACTCGCCCCGCAACCCCTTCCTCAAAGGGGGTGGCGCCGCCATCGATACCTCGGCCGAGATGGTGCTCTTCGGGCGGGAGTTGGCCCGGAGCGCGGACCTCTTGGGCCGGCACGCTCAGAGCCGGCGCTTCGCGGGCGAAGCCAGGCGCACGGCGCGTCGAATCCGCCGGGAAATGTGGGATCCGAAGCGGCGGTTCTTTTTCGACCTGACCGCGGAAGGCAAACGCGCTCCAGTCAAGACCATTGCCGCCTATTGGACCCTCCTGGCGGGCGTTGCCTCCACGGCGCAAGGGAAGGCGCTGATTCGGGAGCTGGATAACCCGGCCACGTTTAATCGGCGCCATCGCGTTCCCACCCTCGCGGCGGACGAGGCCGGGTTCGATCCCGCCGGGGGGTATTGGCGGGGTGCCGTGTGGGCACCCACGACCACGATGGTGTTGCGTGGGTTGGAGAACTACGGGAGGGACGACTTGGCGCGGGCGATTGCCCTGAACCACCTCGAGATGATCGGTCGCGTCTTCCAAACGACCGGCACGGTCTGGGAGAACTATGCCCCCGATGCCGCCCAGCCCGGCAAACCCGCCAAGGCGGACTTCGTCGGCTGGAGTGGCATTGGTCCCATCATGTACCTGCTGGAATACGCCATCGGGCTGCGCCCCGACGCCGCGCAGAACGAGGTGGTGTGGGACCTGCGCGCGCGCGGACGCGTGGGGTGCCAACGGTTCCGCTTCAACGGCCACGTGGTCTCCCTCATCGCCTCCGGCTCGACCACGCCGCACGGGGCCAGGGTCATCCAGGTGGAGTCCGACGCCCCGTTCGCCCTCGAGGTTCGAACTCCGGGCGGGTGGGCCCGCTTTCAGGTTCGTCGGGGCGCCCAGAGCTTCGAGGTGCGAGGCGGCTGAGCGGACCTGGAGGCGGCGCCCACCCGCCCGGCCCGGAACCCCAGCGACGGCGCGTGGCAGTGGCCCGCAGGCCCCGTCTTGAGGCTCAGCGTTCCGCCGACTCGGCCTTGTCCGGCCGGGCGCTCGGGCGTGCGGCCACGCCGGCCCACCGCCCCAGGTCGCGGTAGATCCGGCCGACCCGTTCGACTTGCCCCTTGGCCGGGAAGCGCTCGTAAAAGCCGTCGTTGCGAAAGGCGCGGGTCTGCTCCTGCCACGGCGCCAAACGCTGGACCCAGCGTTCCACCCGGCCCGCCTCGGGTTCGGCTTCCCGCGGCGCCAGGTCCGCGCCCACCCGGAGCAGGGCCTTGAGAGTAACGGGCCGGGTCACCATATAGGCGGGGTTGCCCCACGCCTCGCCAAATACGGTCGCGGCGCTCTTGAGCAGGTCTCGCGCGATTCCGTAATAACGCTCCGCGACCCGGCGATCACCGCTCTCCGGCTCGAGTTTGGCCCAGTCCAGCTTGATCCAGCGGTGGATTTCATTAAACAACTCGGCCTGGAGGATCCATTTCTCCTGGCGGCTGCGGCCCCCAAGCCGGTTGATCCGATAACGCAACGGACTGTCGGGGGCGCTGTAGAGCAGCTCAACGATCCGGGCGACAAACCGGCGGTCCGGCGCCGCCCAGGAGACGCGCTCGTAGAGATCGACCAGGTGGCTCTTGTTGATACGGGTGGCGGTGGAATTGATGATGACGAACATCTCGCCGGCGAAATCGTCGCTCCGCCCGTCAAAGATGACACATGGGACATTGAGGGTGCGGGCGTCCTCTGGATGGGTGCGGTCGTAGAAGTGAAGGGCGGCCAGGCGGTGTTGGCCGTCGATGATGAGGTATTTGGAGGCCGGCTCCTCGAGGTTGCCCACATTGGCCATCTGGCCCAGCGGTTCGAAGCGCAAGGTCTCCGCGGTGAAGAGCAGCACCGCGCCGGGAATCGGGGGCTGGGTGATCGCCGTTTCGTAAAAGTTGCGGATCGCCCGCACTTTGGCGCGCGAGAGCTGGCGCTGGAACGCTTTTTCGTTGTGCTCGATCCGCGCGATGAACTGGGCGATATCGTCCTCGGCAGGGACCTCCTGGGGCGGGAGGGTGTCGCCTTCGGCGTAGAACCGGCTGATGAAGCGGACCTTGCCCAACAGGTCTTCCGCGGGGTAGGCGACGAAGTAGAAGACGGCGTCCTTTTGGCGAACTTGGGTGGCAATCATGCTGGGAGTTGACGTTTGTTCAAGCTGAGTTTCCGCCGAGTCGTTTCGGGCGTCAACCCGGAAAGGACGGCGCCGCCTGCCCACCTGCCCAGCCGCCCGGGCTTGGGCCGCAGCGCCGTCGGGGCCGCGCGCCGCGATGGCGGAGGCTCTCCGCCCGCCCCCCACGCCGGGCTCGTCCCCGCCAGTGGCCGTCTGGCGGCTCCGAGAGCCTCGTGACTGCGCGCTGGGCTGCCGCGTTGGCCTCCGCGCGGGTTGAATAGGTGCCTGATGCCACCGGTCCAATCGAGTGAACGTATGAGGATCGAACAACGTCGGCCAGTCTCCCTGGGATGGGGCGGTGCCGTAATGCTGGCGGCGGTCTTGCTTGCCGGCTGCGACACCATGGGTCCCAATACCGAGCGCGGGGCGGTGATCGGCACGGGCGTCGGCGCCCTGGGCGGGGCGATCATCGGCCATCAATCCGGGCGCAGCCTCGAGGGGCTGGGGATCGGAGCCGCGGCGGGGGCGGTCGCGGGCGCGTTGATCGGCAACGCCGCCGACCGGACGCCGCCCCAATCCCCCCCCCCCACGGTGGTGACGGTGGTGCCGGCGCCCCCGCCGGCGCAGACCCAGTTCGTGCCCGTGGCGCCCAGTCCCAGTTACGTCTGGATCCCTGGCTACTGGAATTGGCAAGGGGCTTGGGTATGGGTCCCGGGGGCTTGGATAGCGCGGCCCCGGCCCGACGCCGTCTGGGTGCCCGCCCATTGGACCCGCGCCGGGGGCGGCTGGGTGTGGGTCAGCGCGTACTGGCAATGAGACGAGCCTCGCGGGGCCCTGCGGGTGGAACCCCGGGCGGCGGGAGGAGCGTGCTGGCGGCGCGAGCGTAGCGCGGTGGCCTCGGCGCCAAGAGGGTTGCCCGGCGAGCGCGGTTAGTGGCATAGTTCTCCCATGTCCGTTCCTCGCCAAAGCCAGTTGGTCCATGACCTGATCCTCCCGACCTTGCTGTTCGCGGCCCTAGGGGGGATGACTTGGGCCATCCGGGGCTGTTCCGGGTTCGGCGCGATGGACGGGTGCATCTTCGCTGGAGTTACCTGGGGGGCGGCGTGGTGGTTCGTGGCCCGCGATCCCCGGCGGGCGCAGTCGCGGCGTTACAGCTCCGGTTGGATCATCCTGGCCCTGACCATCGGCGTCGGGGTGTCCGGCGAGCGGGGCTGGATGCAGTGGCCGAGTTTCTTCGCCGGCCACTTGCAGACCAACACGCCCGCCGGGCGTTTCGTGCCTATCTCCCCGGCGTACGGGTTTCTTTGGTTGTTTATCGCGGGCGTACCGTGGGCGGGACTGGGGGCTTGTCTCTTGGCTTGGTGTGGTTCCGCGCGGCCGTTGCGGGTGCGCGACTGGGCGGTCCGGCTCGGCTGCGGGTTCGGGGCGGCTTGGGCCGCCCGCTTCCTGTTTGATCAGTTTCCGGCGCTGTTCCTGCCCCTCTACGACACCCTCAAGGCGCAGTATGCCGATCACGTAGCCAATCCGAACCTCCTGCGGCTCATTCGGGATGACCGGGCGGCCCTTACTCACTTGGGGCTATACCTGGGGTTCCTGCTGTATGAGATCGGACGGCGGGACTGGAAGAACGCGACGTTGATCACGACGGTCGGGTTGGTCAATGGCGTGGGCTGGGCCGCCTGCCAGAATTGGCATTGGGCAGCGGGGCTTTGGCCAGGCGCGAGCTTCAACTGGTGGCGCTGCTGGGAATCAAGCGGCGGGATCAGCATCGGCCTCGCCTATGGCCTGGCCTATTATCTGGTGAACCGACCCGAGCCGGCCGTTGGCGCGGCCGCGGCCGCGCCGGGGCGCGCGCCGACACACCCGAACCTGGAACGGCTGGCCGCCTACCTGGGCTTGGTGCTGGGGCTAGGCCTCTCGGTCAAGAACGGCCTGAAAGGCTGGTTCAACATCTACTGTGGCAACGAGGACTATTGGAACGGCGTGCTCTGGCGAATCATTGGCCCCTTGATGCTGCTCGGGGCGGTGGCCCTGGTGGGCTGGGTACGGCGCCGGCCCGTTCCCGCGACTGGAGGCGGGGACGTGTTTCCTCGCGCCGCCCGGCTGATGTGGCTGGTGTTGCTCGTGCAGAACATCATCGCCCAATTAGTGACGGGTCCACCGCGGGTCTGGAACGAGATGGCCTTCAGCATCTATTATGTCCTGCTGTTCTTCATCTCGGCCTCAATCGTGCATCATTTTCATTGCCTCAAGATGGGCGAACTCACGGTCGCGCCCTCCGCACCCTCGTCCGCGCTGCCCCGCTTACAACCCACCTGATGCCCCCGGCTCGTCCGCGCGCACCGCGACGCCGCCGGTGGCGATGCCGAGACGAGCACTCCGTTCACCACCCTGATCAAAAGCTCATGCACCCCACGCCTCACGCCCCAGCACCACGCCTGGCCTACCCGGGTCCCTCCCGGCGCTGCCCCTCCGCGGCACCCACCTCCCGCCGGCCACTGGCCAAGGCCTGGCCTTGCGCGCTGGTGATGGCGCTGGGTGGTTTGTCGCTCGCCGCCCAGGGTCCGCAAACCCCGCCGACCTTCGCCGAACGGCTGGGCTGGAAACCGGGCACGGTCGCGGTGATCCTGCACGTGGATGATGTCGGCATGTCCCACTCCTCGAACCTGGGCGCGATGGAAGCTACCGAGCGCGGCGTGGCGACCTCCTTCAGCGTGATGATGCCCTGTTCCTG
>JAJXTA010000252.1 GCA_021784265.1 bacterium
GGACGCGCCAAACCCGCCGGAAAACAAGAGATTTGGTGGGGTGTCCTTTTACCCAGGGCGGCGGCCTCGGGGGCCTTGCCCTGGGCTATTATCCGGCCGCCCCGGTGGGGCTGCTGGCTTGGCCGCATTATGGTACGGCAAGTGGGAGAGGCGAACCACTGGCGGCAGGCGACGCCGGGCGTTCGTCCCGTTTGGTTTCTGTCGGTTTTCGCCCGGCGCGGCTGCGCTCAGCCTTCGCTGAACCTGCTCCGATGACGGCTTCTCGACTTCCTTGGGCGATTGCCGGCCTCGGTGTCTCGGGCCTGCTGTGTCGCAGTGCGTGCATATCCGCCAGTGATGCCGCGACCTCCACGATGGATTTGCCCGGCCCTCTGCCGATGAACCCAGGGGCGGGCAAGGGAATGCTTTTGCTTGTGGAGGTCCAGGCTGACGGCGGCCAAAGGTTTCCGTGCGCTGTCGATACCGGATCGCCGAACACCGTGCTGCCCGCGCGTCTGGAGCCAACGCTTGGAAATCAACGCTGTATCTCGGGACATCGGGCGCCCAAGGCAAGCGCAAGGATGTTGGGGAGCGGGAGGACTACAGCTTTTATTTGCCGGCGAACGGGACGTCCTCCTTCAAGGTTTCGTTTCGACGGGAATTCCCGGAGTCTGATTATGTGAAGCATCAGGTCCAGGTGGTGACGGCAAAGGATGCGAGGGGCCGATGGTAATTGGAGCTTGTTCCAAACGGCGGACGCCCGTGCTACCGCGGTCCGGGACGGAGGAAGGGGCGGGCGGCGCGCGCGATCGCCCGGCGGGCGGCGGCCCGCTGGTCCCGGGCCTCACGGCGGAGCCGCGCCACCCGCGGCACACCCTGGACCCGCCCCAAGGCGCGCAGGACCCCGGCGCGGTCCTGCTGCTCGCCCAGGGCCGTCTGGAGCCGCACGAGCCGCCGCAACAGCGGATCGGACTTTGACTGGCCGGCCGGGAGGGCGAACTCCCGCAAGTAGCGCCAGCGCCGAACCTGCCGGCGCAAATCGTGCTGGGCCTCGGGCGGGAGGCGGACCAAGCGGGGCAAGGCCGTTTGCACGGCGAGGCGGAAGCGAGCCTCCAACTTGGCCACGCGCTTGCGCAACCGTTCGCCCGCGCGTCGCTCGCGGCCCACGGAGCGGAAGCCGGCGGCCAGCGCGGGCGGTGGCGGGGTGAGCCGGCGCCGGAGGGCGCGCCAGACCAGCCGGCGCCGCGCCTGCAGCCGCCCGAGCGCCACGGGCCCGCCGGCGTTGGCTTCCAGCCATTCCAGGGCCACGTCGTAATCGCGGACCGGTCCGCTGGCGTGGGATAGGCCGCTGGCCCAGCGGCGGAAGGCTGCCACCGTGGCCGGGACGACCAACGGCCGGCCCGCCCGCAGGTGAAGCCGCAAGCGGCGCAAGACCACCCGCAGGTCATGCACCGCCGCCGCCTCGTCCGTGGTCGTGCAGCGGCGCAAGGCCGCGGCGAGGGTCGAAGCCAACTCCACCCCGCGGCGCTGCCAGCGGCGTAATAACCGGCGGGTCTTCACGGCTGTGTTTGGTTGTCCGGCTGTTCCGCTACGACCACGCAACCCTGGTGGCTAGCCACCCCGGCAAGCCGAGTCCCGCCCGGGGCGTGGGTCAGTGGGTGATCTCCGCCAACGAGACGATCCGGCCCGTCTTCACCGAACGCTCTTCCGCTTCACAAATCTCAACGGCGCTCAGGCCATCCAAGGCGGTCACGACGGTGGGCGGGTGGGCTGTGCGAACCGCTTCGACCAGGTGGGCAAGTTCACCCACATACCCATCCGGGCCCGGGCACGCGACCGTGCGCGGCGGCTGGCCCTTCTCGTACAGGCGCAACGCCTCGGCCCCACGCCCGCTCTCGTAATCGGCGGTGGCGTTCTCGAAGTTGACGGTGTAGGCCATGCTAAACCCAAAGCCGCTGTTCATCAGCCACGTCCCTTCGGCCGAGACCGTGGCGCCGCCGGGCACCTCGTAGAGGGTCACCACGTGGTCGATGGCCCCGCTGAATCGGCTCAGCCCGCTGGCGAACACGCTCCGCGGCCGGCCCAGGCAGAACTGGATGAAGTCGGTGTCGTGAATGTGCAGATCGAGCAAAGCCCCGCCTGACTCGTCGCCTTTGAAGTAGCTCCCTTGACTCCAGGCCGGCGGCTCGGAGACCCGCCGGAAGCGGGCGGCCAACACCCGGCCATAGGTTTGGCGGTCGATGGTCTGCTTCAGCCAGGCCCACTCCGGCCAGAACCGCAGACACATCGCGGGCATGAAGTAGCCTTTGGCGGTCGCCGCCACCCGCACGATCTCGCGGCAGAGGGCGGTCGTGCGGGCCAGTGGCTTCTCACAAACCACATGCTTGCCCGCCTCCAGCGCGGCCTTGGCGATGGCCGGATGCAGCGGGGTCGGCACGCAAATGTCCACCAAGTCGATGCCCGGGTTCGCCAGGAGGTCGGCGTAGTCCTGGTACCCCCGCACCTCCCGCAGGTCCAGCCGCAGGTCCGGAGTGGTGGCGATGTTCCCGCTGATGCCCGCCAGGTTGCCGTCGGCAGGCAGCCGCACGGCGTCGCACACCGCCGCCACGCGGGCCTGGGGGATTTGCTGATAGGCCTTGAGGTGAGTCTGCCCCATGAAGCCGAGACCGATGACGCCCACGTTGATCATAGGAGGATTCTCTCGACGTACTCCCGCCCGGCGCGGATATCTTCGGCCCGCTGGTCACCCGCCTCACGTTCGAAACAGGCGTCACCCTCGAAGCGTTGTTCGCTGAGTCCCTGAAAAAAGGCGGCCCAATCCACCGCGCCAGCCCCCACCGGAACCTCTTGCCCCCAGGCGCCGGGGGTGGTGGTCCGGCAAGCGTCCTTCAAGTGGCATTGCCGCAACCACGGACCGAGCACATGCAAGGCGGTCAGGGGATCGCCTTTATCGTAGAGGATCATGTTGGCGGGGTCGAAGTTGACGCCCACATTCGGGCAATTCAACTGCCGCAGAAAGGCGCGCAAGGTCTCGGCGGTCTCCTGGCCGGTCTCGAAGCCCAGGGCAATCCCGCGCGCCCCGAACAAGTCGGCCACTTGGCGCAGGCGCCGTTGGAGTTTCTGGTATTCCGGGGTGGTCTCGTCGTGGGGGAGGAAGCCGGCATGGAACGTCACTAGCTTCAAGCCCAGCCGTTGGGCCAGCTCCGCGTTGGCTTGGATGTTCCGCCAGTTCTCCTCCCAGTGCAGATCGGGCACCACCCCCCCAGTGCGCCGGATGCTCTCGAGGGTGGTGTAATCCTCGCCCACCGTCCCGAACATGCCCGAGACGCAGACCACGGCCTGGCGCGCGCAGGCGTCGGTGAATTCCTGCCACGCCGCCGGTTGCTGGCGGAGGGGGTCCAAGGCGATCTGCACGCGGCGCAGCCCGGTGGCGGCGAGTTTGGCCAACAGATCACCGGCGTCAGTCGGACGCAACGACCAACTGCACACCGCCAGCCGTTGGGACAAGGGAACAGCAGCCATACCTTCGGGTCCCGGGCGCCGGCTCAAGCCGTGACGGCCCGCAACTTCACCCCTTGCAGCCGTTCGACAAACTCCACAAAACCGGCCGCTTGCCGCCCCAGGCGCTCGACCAGCTCGGGGTCCTTCAGCCGCCCCTGAGCATCAAGCAGCTCGTGGATCTGCGGCAGGAACACCCGCTCCGGATAGACAAAGGCATTGCGGTAGCCAAAGACCTGCTGGAGTTGCTCGACGGGGCGGAGCGCCCCCGAAGCCCCCGCCGACAACCCCACAAAACAGGTGGGCCGACGGTTGAAACTCTCAGGGAACTTCAGCAGATCGATGAAATACTTCAGCACGCCCGGTGGCCCGCCGTTATACTCCGGAGTGATCACCACCAACCCGGCGGCCGCCAGCACGGCCTCGGCAAAGGGGCGGAAGGTCGCCGGCTTCTCCGCGTAGGCCGCCGGCAAGAACACCTCCCCCGGCAGGAGACTCAGATCGAGGACGCGGACCGGGACCCGCAACTTGTCGTACTGGCGCTCGACCTCCGCCGCCACCTTCCGGGTGTTACTCCCGGGACGGTTCGTACCCGCGATCAAGGTTATCATCGCGGGAAGGATAACCGTCCAGGCCGGACTGGCAAGCGCCGACACGGCCGCGGCCAGGAGCGGGGCCGACCGCAGCGCTCCCCGCGCGGCTCACCCTTCCCCCGCGGCCACCGCTCCAGGAGGAGCGAGTTGGACCGAGCCATCCCGGAACAGAAAGAGCCGGTCCGCCAACCGCCGGGCCTCCGTCGCGTTGTGGGTGACGTGCAGGATGGTGACCCCCGTGCGCCGCCGCACCTCCTGGAGCACGCGGCCGATCTCGGCGCGCGCCTCCTCATCCACCGCGGCCAACGGTTCATCGAGGCAGAGCACCTGCGGATGGAAACTGAGGGCCCGGCCTAACGCCACGCGTTGCCGCTCGCCCCCGCTCAACCCGGCCGGCTTGCGCTGCAGCAGCGGACCGAGCGCCAGCCAGCCGGTCAACTCCTTGACCCGCTCCTCGATCCGCGGCTCCGCCCACCCCCGCACGCGCAGGGCGAACTCGAGGTGTTGCCGCACCGTCAAATGCCCGAACAACGCCCCGTCTTGCGGGACGAACCCGATCCCGCGCTCGGCCGGGGGCAGGCGACTGACCTCCCGCCCCATGAGCCACACCTCCCCGCGGGTGATCGGACGCAGGCCGCACACCGCCTCCACGAGCGTCGTCTTGCCGACCCCGGTCCGCCCCATCAGACAGGCGTGTTGACCGGTGGGAACCTCCAACCCCAACTCGTGGAGCACGCGGGGGCCCACGCGCAGACTAAGATGACGGACGGCGATCATCCTCCGGTGGCCGCGGGGGGCAAGGCCGGCGGCGGGGCCATCGCCCGGTCCAGCGTCGCTTCCGCCCCACACGCGCGGATCACCACCAAGACCACGACCGCCGCGCTCACCATCAGCAGCGACACCGCCACGGCCGCTTCGACGTTGCCCACGCTGAGTTCCAGAAACACGGTCGTGGGCAACACCTCCGTCCGCATCCGGGTGGCCCCAGCAAAGACCAAGACGGGACCGAACTCACCCAAGGACCTGGCCCACGCCAGCGTGGCGGCGGTTAAGAGTCCCCGCCGGGCCTCCGGCAGCACCACCAACCAGAACGCCTCCCCGCGCCCGCACCCTAAGGTGCGGGCGACCTGTTCGCCCCGGGGATTAATCTGCTCGAACGTGACCCGCAAGGTGCGCACCGCGAAGGCGCACGCGACCATGAACTGGGCGAGAATGACGCCCGGAATGGCATAGGTCACCGGGAAAACTCCCTGCAGCCGCCGCCCGCTCCCGCTCTGGAACAGGATGAGCAGGCTCAGCCCCACCACCAGGGGCGGCAGGACCAGCGGCACGTCCAGGATTGCGTCCGCCACCGCCTTGCCGCGGAACTCGACGCGCGCCAGCAAATAGCCAATGGGCACCTCCACCCAGAGCGAGAGGATCGTCGTCAGG
>JAJXTA010000253.1 GCA_021784265.1 bacterium
CGGCGCAGATCGAGGCGCTCGCCCAGGAACGGCAAGTCAAGGCTTCGGACCTGGACGGCCGCGGCGTCACCGACGCCGAGACGCTGCGGCTGGCCCTGACGGCCGCCAACCGGCTGACGCACGAGATCCTCGAGGGCTTGGCCACCAACGACCTGCGGGCCGCTTCCCCCAACGCCATCGTGGCCTATCCGTTGGGGATCCTGCAAGGGGTGGACCACTTGTTTACCGGCAAGGTCGAGCGGGTGGATGTCGAGCTGCTGGCCACGCTGCTGGAGCACAACATCATCCCCGTGATCCCACCCCTGGGTTTCGACGGCGAAGGCCACACCTACCGCGTCAACTCCGACAGTATCGCGGTGGCAGTCGCGGAGGCCCTCAAAGCCGCCAAGCTGATTTTCGTGACCACGTACGACGGCCTCTTTCGGCAGGGCACCTTCTTCCGCCAGGTGCTGGCCAGCGATCTGGAGCAAGTGCTCACCCACCACCGGGAAGATCTGCCCCGCCACGCCTTCTCCAAAGCCCTGCATGCCGTGGCGGCCTGCCGCGCCGGCATCCAGCGGGTCCACATTCTCAACGGGCGGCTGGACGAGGCCCTGCTGGCCGAGGTCTTCTCCAACGAAGGGGTGGGCACCCTGGTCTATGCCAACGAATACCAGCAAATCCGCCGCGCCCTCAAACGCGACATCACCAACATCCTCAAGCTCATCCAACCCGCCGTCGCCAGCGAGGAGCTGATGAAACGGAGCCGGGCGATGATCGAGAAGACCCTCAACGAGTTTTACATCTTCGAGATCGACAAGAACCCGGTCGCCTGTGTCGCCCTGCATTCCTATCCGGAAACCGGGCAAGGCGAGCTGGCCTGCCTCTGCGTCAAGCCGTCGCACGAGAACCAGGGGATCGGGCGCAAGCTGATCCAGTTCGTCGAGAGCAAAGCCCGCGAGGCCGGGCTCAAGGAGCTGTTGACCCTCTCGACCCAGGCTTACGCCTATTTCCAGTCCAAAGGCGGCTTCGCCGAAGCGACGGCGGACGACCTGCCACCCGCCCGCCGCGAGAGATACGAGCAGAGCGGACGCAAATCCAAGGTGCTGGTGAAGAAGCTCAGGTAAGCCCGATGCGCCCGGAGGAACCCGACGCTGGTTTCTTTCTCGCCTGCCGCCGCACCGACACCCGCCTGACCCGTTGGGTGGTGGTGGTCTCGATCAGGACTCAGACCCTGCTGGTGTGCGAGCAGGAGCGCGATCCGGCGCCGATATGGGCGGGCCGCCCCGTTGGACCCCGGCCGCCGCGACCCCACCGCTACCAAGTGCGCCAGCAGTGCCGCATCTCCTCCTCCCGCTTCGGCACGGGCCAGGTGGCCGACTCGCACCGCACCCCCTTGGGCCTCCATCGGGTGGCCCAGAAGATTGGAGGCGGCTGGCCCATCGGCGCCGTGTTTCGGGGCCGCCGGCTGGTGGGATTCACGTGGCAGGGGCTGCCGAGGGCGCCGATTGCCCACCGCATCCTCTGGCTGGAGGGGCTCGAAGCGGGCTTCAATCGAGGGGGGGCGGTTGATTCCTTCGCCCGCTATATCTACCTCCACGGGGCTGGCGACGAAACCACGCTTGGCTCACCGGCCACCCGAGGCTGTGTTCACCTGGCGGCGGCGCGGCTGTTGCCCCTGTACGACCTCCTGCCGGTGGGCACGCTGGTCTGGATCCGCCGCTAACACCCGGGCGTTTCCGCCCGGCGCCGGCGGGGAAGGTCGTTGGGTGGTCGCCCGCTCAAGGCGTGGCCGCCACCGAGGGTTCCGGCACAAAATGGCCGTAGCGCAGCGCCAGCGTCGGCAGGACCAGCAGGTTCAGCACGGTCGAGGTCACCAGCCCGCCGAGGATCACCTGCGCCATCGGCCCCTCGATTTCCCGCCCCGCCTCCCCCGCGCCCAAGGCCAATGGCAACAGGCCCAAGCCGGTGACCAGGGCCGTCATCAGAATCGGCACCAACCGTTCGGAAGCCCCGCGCCACGCGGCCGCCGGTCCCCAAGTCAGCCCCTCCTCCCGCACGAGGTGCTCGAAGTGGGACACCATCATGATCGAGTTGCGGATGGTGATCCCGAAGAGGGTGACGAAGCCCACGAGCGAACCGACCGATAACACCCCGCCGGTGGCGAAGACGGCCAACACCCCGCCGACGAGCGCGAAGGGCAAGTTGGCCAGGATCAAGAGCAGGTTCCGGCCCGAGCCGAACAGCAGGGCCAGCAACAGCACGATCCCCGCCCCCGCCAATAACGAATGGACGATCAGCTCGGTCCGAGCCCGCGCGGCGGCTTGCGCGGCCCCGCTGAAGAGGACAAACGTCCCCGGCGGCAACGTCACGCGCGCGGCGGCTTTTTGGCGGACTTCGGCGGCAAACGAATCCAGGTCGCGTCCCTCGATGTTGCAGGTCACCTGCTCCAAGCGTTGCGCGCCCTCGTGCGCCACGCTGTAGCGCCCGTTGCCGAGGCGCACCGTGGCCAGTTCCCCCAGCGGCACGAGCAGCCCGCGGGCGTTGCGCAGCTCCAGGCTGGCGAGGGTCTCCGGGGCACGGCGGGCGTCCGGGGTGAGCACGACGGTCACGTCAAACACCCGGTTGCCCTCGTACACCTGGGCCACCGTCGCGCCTTGGTAGGCCGTTTCCAGGGCCTCGATCACCTCGACCGGACGAAAGCCAAAACGCTGCAGGCGCTCCGGACGGAGCTGGACGGTGACCTCCGGCAGACCTGGGGGCGATTCCAGATTGACATCCACCGCGCCGACCACGTTGGTCAGCACCTGAAAGAGCTGGTGGCTCTTTTCATCCAACACCGCGAGGTCGTTGCCGAACACGTTGATCACGAATTGCGCCGTCGTTCCGGAAATCGTCTCTTCCATCCGCTCCGCCAAGAACGGCATGACTTGGAACGACAGGCCGGGGAACTGCGCCAGGGCACGGCGGATGTCCGGTTGGGCCGATTCCGCCTCTTCCCCTCCCAAGGTCCGCAGGTCCACATGCAGCTCGCTGTACTGCGGGCCATACGTGTCCTCCCCGTTCTCCGCCCGCCCCGCCTCCTGCGACACGGAGCGGACCTGCGGGTTCTTCAGCAGCGTGGCCGTGACGAGCTTGCCCAGCCGCATCGACTCCCCCAGCGACGTGCCCGGGACCGCGGCCATGTGGAGGATATAATGCCCCTCCCGGAACTCCGGGAGGAATTCGCCCCCGAAAAAGGGGAGCGTGGCGAGCGCGCCGAGACAGAGCACGGCCACCAACCCCACGACCATCCGCGGGCGCCGGCTTACCGCCTGGAGCCACGCCACATGCCGGGTCTTCAGCCAGCGCACATGGCGCGGTTCCTCGCCGGGCGTCGCCCGCGGGAGGAGCAAGAAACAGAGCGCGGGGGTCACGGTGAGGGCCACCCCGAGCGAAGCGAGCGTGGCCAGGATGAACGAGACGCCCAGCGGCGCGAACAGCCGGCCCTGCACCCCGCTCATGGTCAGGATCGGCACGAAGACCAGCGCCACAATGAACGTGGCATAGACGACCGCGCCGCGCACCTCCAGCGAGGCCGCCAGCACCACCTGGAGCAGTTCACCGGCCGGCGCCGACCGCCACCGCGACGGCACGGGACCGCCCCCCGGCGGGTCGGCGTGGTATTCGCGCAGCCGGCGCAGGATGTTTTCCACGTCGATGATGGCGTCGTCCACCACCACCCCGATGGCGATGGCAAAGCCGCCCAAGGTGATCGTGTTGATCGAAACGCCCGCCCAGTTCAGCACGATCACCGCCGCCAACAGCGACAAGGGAATCGAGACAAACGAGATGAACGCCGTGCGCAAATCCACCAGGAAGAAAAACAACACCAGGGCCACCAGCACGCCCCCGGCCAGGAGCGAGCGGTTGACATTGCGCAGCGACATTTCAATGAAAGTGGCCGGGCGAAACAGGCGGGCGTCCAGCTCGACTTGTTCGGCGGCCAGCGCCGGGCGCATGGCTGCCAGCGCCGCCTCCAGCGCGCGCGTGACGACCATGGTGTTGGCCTGATATTGGGCATAGACCAGCAACACCACCCCAGCGCGGCCCTGGAGTTGCGCCTCGCCATACTTGGGCGCGGGCGCCTCAACCACGTCGGCCACGTCTTGGAGCCGCACGCTCAATCCCGTGCGCGGCGCCAACACCACCGTCCCCAACAACGCCGGCGTCAGCCCCGGCGCGGT
This sequence comes from bacterium, assembly GCA_021784265.1. Taxonomy (GTDB): domain Bacteria; phylum Verrucomicrobiota; class Verrucomicrobiia; order Limisphaerales; family J093; genus JAJXTA01. The sequence continues at coordinate 4,206 of JAJXTA010000253.1, forward strand.
CGTCCGGAGCACAATCCGCTGGTTGCTCGTCTCCACGTAACCGGCCCCGCGGACGCCGGTGGCCTGGCGGGCGGCGGCCAGCACGTCATCCAGCGAAACGCCGTGAGCCCGCAGACGGTCCGGCCAGACCTGCACCTGGAATTGCCGAATGTCCCCCCCGAACAGATCGACCTTGGCCACCCCGGGCACGCTCAGCAAGCGCGGGCGAAAGGTCCAGTCGGCGTAGGTCCGCAGCTCCGTGGGGGTGCGGCGGGTCGAGGTGAGGCCGACGACCAAGGTCAGGCTCGTGGTCGAAGTCAACGGACCCATCCGCGGGGGTCCGAGGCCCTGCGGCAGCCGGCTGGCGGCCTCGCTCAACCGCTCGGACACCAACTGCCGGGCCAACAGAATGTCCGTCCCCTCGCGGAAGACCAGCGTGACCACCGACAAGCCCTGGATCGATTGCGAGCGGATGGTCTGGAGGCTCGGGGTCCCGTTCAGTTCGGTCTCCAGGGGTAAGGTGACCAGTTGCTCGACTTGCTCCGACGCCAGGCCCGGGGCCTCAGTCTGGACGACGATCTGCGGCGGCGCGAATTCAGGAAAGACATCCAGCCGGGTTTGCGACGCCACGTACCAACCGTAGGCGACAACCAGGACGCCCAGCGCCAGCACCACACCGCGGTGCCGAAGGCTGAACTGGACGATGCGGCTTAGCACAACCCTCTCGGGAAGGTGCGCTCAGCCCCACGCCAAGCGCGGGCCGCGCGCGGGGCGAGCGCTTCGATTGACCGGCGGTGTGGCTGAACCCAGGGCTTCGCCATTGGTTGACAACAAGTCCTTCCGCCTCAATCGCCCAGCTTGATTTCCGCCTTGAGCTCCTCCGAGAGGAGCGCTTGCGCCCCGGTCACCACCACGGGATCACCTTCGGCCACGTTGTTGGTGACGAACCAGCCCTGGCCCAGCGCATGGTCCAAGGCCATCTCTCGGCGGACGAAATCCGTGGCCGTGGTCTGGACATAGACCCAAGCGCGCCCGCCCGAGCGCACGACGGCGTTTGCGGGGACCAGGAGACCGCGCCGCGGCTCGCCCGGCAACTGTAAGGAACCGCTCACGGCACGACCGGGAACCCATTGCGAAAGCTGATTGGTCACGAGGAAGAGGAAGCCCTCACCCTGAACTTGCGGATCGGTGGCGGGCGCGGGGCCGAGGAAGGTCGCTTCAACCGACGGCGCGCTTCCGGGCACGGAGAGCCGCGCGCCGCTGGGGGTTGCCCCGGCGGTTTCGCCGACCGGCAACTCAGATC
>JAJXTA010000254.1 GCA_021784265.1 bacterium
GCGTGGGCGGCGAGCAGCGCGACCAGCGCCAGGCAGGTCGGGGCGACCGCGTTCGGGTCCGTCCCTCCGCGCCGGCGGGCGGAGAGCAGTGGCCAGGGCATGTAGTTCATGGGTCGAGTTGTGTTGTCGGGCGCGACAGTAGGCCAAGCGGGCCGGGGGCGTCACGCCCCTTTCCCCGGGGTGCCGGGCCGCCCTGGCGGCGCGTGAGGCGCGCCCCGCCGGCGCCGGTTGGAAAAATCCCTTTGGCGAGGGCCGTCGGCTTTTGTATGGTGAGCGTCGGCGTGAGTTGGCAGGAAACTGGAACGAGAGACTGAACATGCAACCGACGGCGGATATTGCGGTGATTGGTTTGGCCGTGATGGGCCAGAACTTGATTCTGAACATGAACGACCACGGGTTTACCGTGGTGGCTTACAACCGGACGGTGGAGAAGGTGGATCGGTTTTTGAGCCAGGAGGCGAAAGGGACCAAGGTCGTGGGCGCCCATTCCGTGCCCGAGATGGTCGCCCAGCTCAAGCGCCCCAGGCGGGTCATGCTGATGGTCAAGGCGGGGGCGGCGGTGGACGAGTTCCTCGACCAACTCCTTCCCCACCTCGAACCCGGGGACATCCTGATTGACGGTGGGAACTCCCTGTTCGAGGATACGATCCGGCGGACCAAGGCGGTCGAGGCCAAGGGGTTGCTGTATATCGGCACCGGCGTTTCCGGAGGGGAAGAGGGGGCGCGGCGCGGGCCGAGCATTATGCCTGGCGGCTCGCCCGGGGCCTGGGAGCACGTGCGGCCCATTTTCCAAGCCATCGCCGCCAAGGTCGAGGACGGCTCGCCGTGCTGCGATTGGGTGGGGGAGAATGGCGCCGGCCATTTCGTCAAGATGGTCCACAACGGGATCGAGTACGGGGACATGCAGTTGATCTGCGAGGCCTACCAGTTACTCCGCGACGGTCTGGGGATGACGGCCGACGAGATGCAGCCGGTCTTTGCCCGGTGGAATGAGGGTGACCTGGATTCCTACCTGATCCAGATCACCCGGGACATCCTCGGGTTCAAGGACACCGACGGCCAGCCGCTGGTGGACAAGATCCTCGACACGGCGGGCCAGAAAGGGACCGGCAAATGGACGGTGATGTCCTCCCAAGACTTGGGCATTCCGATCACCTTGATTGCCGAGGCGGTCTATGGGCGGTGTGTCTCGGCGCTGAAAGAGGAGCGCGTGCAAGCGGCCAAGCACCTCAAGGGGCCCAAGCCCCGGATTAGCGGCGATCGAGCCGCCTTCACCGAGGCGGTGCGCCAGGCGCTCTACGCCGCGAAGATCGTTTCCTACGCCCAAGGGTTCATGTTGATGCGCGCCGCCGCCGCCCACTACCAGTGGAACCTCAACTATGGCGGGGTGGCGTTGATGTGGCGCGGCGGCTGCATCATCCGCAGCCGCTTCTTGGGCAAGATTAAAGAGGCCTTCGACCATAAGCCCAAGCTCAGCAATCTGATGCTCGATCCGTTTTTCAAGAAGGCGATCCGGGCGAGCCAACGGTCGTGGCGCCAGGTCGTGGCCACCGCCGCGCGCAAGGGCTTGCCCATCCCCGCCCTGGCGACGGCCTTGAGCTTCTACGATGGTTATCGCTCGGCCCGCCTGCCGGCGAATCTGTTGCAGGCCCAGCGCGATTACTTCGGGGCCCACACTTATGAGCGGGTGGACCAGCCCCGCGGCCAGTTCTTCCATACGAACTGGACCGGTCACGGCGGGGTCGTGGCCTCCAGCACCTACAACGCCTAAGCCCCCGCGCCGCCACGCTCAACCCGCCCGCGCATGTCCGATCCCGTCCACGCCCTCCGCGATTTCGAGCCGGCCAAGACCTTCTTCGTGGGCATCGACTCCGACGGTTGTGTCTTCGACACCATGGAGATCAAGCACAAAGAGTGCTTCGCCCCGCAATTCATCAAGCATTTCGGGCTCCAGGCGGTGAGCAAGTACGCGCGCGAGACCTGGGAGTTTGTCAACCTCTACTCCAAGACCCGGGGCATCAACCGGTTCCCGGCGCTCTCCAACAGTCTGGACTTGTTGGCCCAGCGGCCGGAGGTCGGCGCGCGTGGGGTGGCGGTGCCGACGACCCAGGCCCTGGACGAATGGTTGTCGCGGGAGACCAAGCTCAGCAACGAGACGCTCAAGCAAGAGATTGGCCGGGGCAACCGGGCCTTGGAACGGGTCCTGGAGTGGTCCCAGGCGGTGAATGCCGCCATCGAGGAGATGGTGACGGGCGTGGCCCCGTTTCCCATGGTGCGCGAGAGCTTGGTGCGGCTCACCGAGACGGCCGATGTCATGGTCGTCTCGCAAACGCCTACCGCCGCCCTCGAGCGTGAATGGAAGGAGCATAACATCGACCGCTACGCCCGGCTCATTGCCGGCCAGGAACTGGGCACGAAGACCGAGCACCTCAAATATGGGGCCGGGGGCAAATATGCCCCGCGCCACGTGCTGATGATCGGGGATGCCCCAGGTGATTTCAAGGCGGCCAAGGCGAACAACGCCCTGTTCTACCCCATCCTGCCGGGCCACGAGGAGGCCTCGTGGCAGCGGTGGCACGACGAGGCGATGGGCTTGTTCCTCAACGGGCAGTACGCGGGCGAGTATGAAGCCAGCTTGGTGCTGGATTTTCAAGCCTGTCTGCCCGAGCAACCCCCCTGGAAGCAACCCTCGGTCTATTCGTGACCGGCGGGGGCCCGGGGTGAGCCTGGCGGTGGGCGGCGGCTCCGGCGCAGCCTCGCCTCAGGCGGCGACAGCCGCCCCGCCGGCTCGTGACCTGCGATGCGTGTCTTAATCGTTCCGGACAAGTTCAAGGGTACACTTACGGCGGCCGAGGCCGCGGCCGCCATCGCCGAAGGCTGGCGCCAGGGCCGCCCACGGGACGAGTTGGACCTGCTCCCCATGAGCGATGGCGGGGATGGCTTTGGGGAAATCCTGGGCCAGCGTCTGGGCGCGGCACCGCGGACGGTTGAGACCGTTGATGCGGCGCACCGCCCGATTCAGGCGCGGTTCTGGTGGCAGGAGGCCCGCAAGATCGCGCTGATCGAGTCGGCCCAGGTGATCGGTTTGGCCCAGCTTCCGCCGGGCCGCTTCCACCCCTTCGAACTGGATACCTACGGGTTAGGGGCCGTGTTTCGCGCGGCGGCGGCCCTGCGGCCGCGCGAATGGTTCATTGGGATTGGCGGCAGCGCCACCAATGATGCCGGGTTCGGTCTCGCCCGCGCGCTCGGCTGGCAGTTTGGCGACCGCAACGGGGTGGCCCTCGAGCGGTGGACGGAGCTGCCACACCTGGCCTCCGTCGCCCCGCCAACCCAGCCCCTGCGGCTCCGTGGCGCCGCGGTGGCGGTGGATGTCACCAGCCCGTTGCTGGGGCGGTACGGGGCCACCCAGGTCTTTGGACCGCAGAAGGGCATTCGACCCGAGGACATCAAGCCGGCGGAACGTTGTTTCCGCCGTCTGGTCCGCGTGATGGTGACCCGCTCTGCGAGCTTGCGTGGGATGGAAAAGCGGCCGGGAGCGGGCGCGGCTGGCGGGCTCGGCTTCGGTCTCGAGGCCTTTTTGGGGTTACCGTTGGTTCCCGGTTTCGTCGGCTTCGCCCGGTTGACGCAACTGCGCCGGTGGGTCCGCGCGGCGGACCTTGTGATCACGGGCGAGGGGGCGATTGATCTATCGACGGTGGCGTTGGGCAAGGGGGTGGGACGGGTGGGGAACTTGGCGCGCCACTACCACAAGCCGTGTATCGCGCTCGCCGGGGCGTGGGAACCGGGCGCGTTCGCGGCCCGACCGTTCACGGCCGTGGCCGCGATTGCGCCCACGTTAACCAGTGCGACCGCGGCGATGGCGGAACCGCGCCGCTGGCTGGCCGAACTGGCCCGTCGCGCCGCCACTGCTTGGCTGGCAGACGGCGCGCCGGCGCCGCCCGGCCGATGAGCCCCGGCCCCGTGTCCGCAGCCCTTTCACCGACCCAGGCTGGGGCCGCCGCGGCGTTTCCGCCCAGGGCGACGACAGAACCCAGCGGCGTCAGCCCCGCCGCCCCAGACGCCGTTGGTAACTTGGCGTTGGCGGGCGAGGCCGGCGGAGGGGCGGGGCGGCGTGCGCTCCTCCAGGAAACGTGCCTTCCGGCTGTCGGTGGCGCCCCCGCCGCCTCCGGTTACCGGGGCCGCTTGGCGCCTTCACCCACGGGGTATTTGCACCTGGGCCACGCTCGCACCTTCTGGTTTGCCCAGCAGCGCGCCGAGGCGGTCGGCGGCACGCTGATTTTCCGGAACGAAGACCTCGATCCGGCGCGCTGCCGCGCTGCCTTCGTTGCCGCGATGTTCGAAGACCTGGCTTGGTTTGGGCTGCGTTGGCAGGAGGGGCCGGACCGTGGCGGACCGTGCGCTCCCTACACCCAGAGCGAGCGTTGGCCGCTCTACGCCGCCGCGTGGCGGACGCTCTTCGGAGGCGGGTTTATCTACCCCTGCACCTGTTCGCGACAAGATGTGCTGCGGGCCCTCGACGCGCCGCATGAGGGCGAAGACGAACCGGTCTATCCCGGCCGCTGCCGCCCGCCTCCGGGCGTGGCGCTGTCCGCGTGGGTGGCGGTGCATCCGCACTTGGGCCCGCTCGCGCCGCCGCCGTTGGCACCCCGGGTCTCTCCCCCCGGCGCCAGCGCGCCCGACCAGCCCCGGGTGAACTGGCGCTTCCGCGTTCCCGATGACCAGAGGGTGGAGTTTGTGGACGGGGCGGCCGGGGCGCAGCGCTTCGTCGCGGGTCGTGACTTTGGCGACTTCGTCGTCTGGCGCAACGACGGCCTGCCGGCCTACCAACTGGCCGTGGTGGTGGATGACGCCGCCATGCGGGTCTCGGAAGTGGTCCGCGGGGCGGACCTGCTCAAATCCACAGCCCGCCAACTATTGCTCTATCGGGCTTTGGGTCTGGCGCCGCCCGCCTTCTACCATTGCCCGTTGCTGACCGACACCGGCGGGGCGCGGCTGGCCAAGCGCCACGACGCCTTGAGCCTGCGCACCCTTCGGGGCCAGGGGGCCACGCCCGAGTCGCTCCGTGCCGCCACCGATTGGGCGCGGGGGTGAGCGCGTCGGCGGGCGGTTAGGGGGGCTCAGGCCTTGAGGCCACTCAGGTCGGCTTCGAACTTTTCGTTGGCGCTGAGCATCTGTTCCCAGGTGACCTCGTGTCCCTGGTAGGCGGCCATGCGGCCCAGGATGGTGGTCAACGTGCTGCGGACACTCGGGGCCACGGTGGGGTTGGCGTGGTCGCCGGCGGTCACGTTGTGGTGGAAGGTGGCAATGTTATTGACCGCGCCGTCGGTGTAGAGGTTGGCCATGCGCCCGCCTTTGTAGGGGTCGTCGCAGATGACGTTGACCTCGCCGAAGTAGTGGGTATCGACCGTGCCCGTGGTGCCATAGATGCGGCAACAGATGTCGTCCCAGCCGGCGCCGTATTGCTTGGAGCTGAAGCTGAGC
>JAJXTA010000255.1 GCA_021784265.1 bacterium
GCGGGCGATCAGTTGCACTGGGGGGTTGCCCTGGCCGTGCGGCTGCAGCCGCTCCAGCTCGAGGAGGCGCTCAGGGGTGAGTTCGGCCAATCCCACCTCCGCGTCCAAGCGGAGGGTGGGTTGGGGGCCCGCCGGGCCCAGCGTGGCGCGGGCCAAGGCGTTGAGGCGCGCCCGGAGGGCGGGGATTTGGCCGGGCTCGACGGTAACCCCCGCCGCCATCGCGTGCCCGCCGTGGCGGACCAGCAGGTCGGCGCACTGGCGGAGCGCCGCGGCCAGATCAAAACCCTCGATGCTCCGTCCGGAGCCGCGCCAATGCTGGCCGTCCCCGCCGAGGATGAGGGTGGGACGATAGAACTCCTGGAGCACGCGCGAGGCCACAATGCCTACCACGCCCAGGTGCCAGTGGGGGTCGCCCTCGACCAGGACATAATCGGTGGCGGCGTTGAAGCGGGCGCGGAGCCGCGGGAGGAGGTCCTCGGCGATCCGCCGCTCGACGGCTTGGCGTTCGCGGTTGCTGGCGTCGAGCGCCTGGGCCAACGGCTCGGCTCGCGCCAGATCGTCCGCCAGCAGCAGGTCCAACGCGGTCGCGGCCGTCTGGAGGCGCCCCGCCGCGTTGAGGCGTGGCGCCAACTGGAAGGCAACCTCGATTGGCCCGAGCGGGTTGGTGACCCCGGCCACGGCGCGGAGGGCGGCGATGCCCGGCCGCGGCGCTTGGTTGAGGCGGGTCAGACCGGCGGTGACCAGCGGGCGGTTCTCCCCCGTGAGCGGCACGAGGTCGGCGATGGTTCCCAGGGCCACCAGATCGAGCAACGGCCGCACGTCGAAGCGGGCGGCCGCCGGCAGGCCCGTCTGACGCCCCCGGCGGACCAAGGCGTGGGCGAGCTTGAAAGCCACCCCCACCGAAGACAACTCCCGGAAGTCCCCTGCGCCGGTGGCGGGAAGGTGTGGGTTGACCAAGGCCACGGCGTCGGGGTAGGGGGCCGCCACCTGGTGATGATCCAGCACGATCACCTCGACCCCCCTTTGGGCCAGCCACGCGACGGTCGCCACCGCGGTGGAACCGCAATCGACGGCGAGGAGCAGGGGGACGGGGTGCTGGTCCAGGCACGCCTGTGCCGCGGCGCGGGTCAGCCCGTAACCCTCGTCCAACCGACGGGGGAGGTACGCGGCCACGTGCCACCCCAGCGGCGGGAGGACCCGCATGAGCAAGGCCGTAGCGGTGACGCCATCCACGTCGTAATCGCCGAAGACCACCAACGGCTCTCCCCGTTCGCGGGCGCACCAGAGCCGTTCGACCGCCCGCTCGAGGTTGGGGAGCCGCGCGGGGTCGGCCAGGGAGCGCAGGCGTGGTTCCAGGAAGGCGTGGGCGCGCGCGGGCGTCTCCAGACCCCGGTTCAGGAGACACTGGGCCAGCAGAGGCGAGACCTGGAGTTGGTCCGCCAGCCTTTGGCACGCCGCGGTGGCGGCACCGGGGAGGACCCACCGGTGGGTCATGGTCCCTTGCGGGTTCGGGCCAGGCCCCGGGCGGTCAGCACCGAGGCGGCCATCGAGAGGAGGATGAGGGTGGCGACCACGCCCAACGCCCATTGGCTCGGGAGGTGAACCCAGTCGGCGATGAGCATTTTGAACCCGATGAAAGTGAGCACAAGGGCTACGCCATATTTCAAGTACCGGAAGTAACCGATGGCTCCTGCCAGGACAAAATAGAGGGAGCGGAGGCCAAGGATGGCGAAAATATTCGAGGTGAACACGATGAAGGTCTTGGTGGTGACGGCGAAGATGGCAGGGATGGAGTCCAAGGCGAACACGAGATCGGTAGTCTCGACCATCAACAGAACCAGCGCCAACGGGGTCAGCGCCCAGCGGCCGTGCAAGCGGGTGACGAAGGCTTGGCTGGTGGTTTCGGGGGCGACCGGCAAGTAAGTTTGAGCCAGGCGCAGTACCGGGTTCCGCCGGGGGTGGACTTCTTCCTCCTCGAGCACCAGCATCTTGATCCCGCTCAGGACCAGAAACACCCCGAAGACGTACAGCATCCAAGCGTAGCCGCGAATCAACTCCGCTCCCAGCCAGATCATCAGCCCGCGCATCACCAAGGCGCCCAACACACCCCAGAAGAGCACCCGGTGCTGGTATTCGGTGGCGACCGCAAAGTAGTCGAAGATGAGCACCATCACGAAGACGTTGTCCATCGAGAGGGAGAGCTCGATGAGGTAACCGGTGAGGAAGTCCAAGGAGTCCTCCTCGCCGCGCCGCCACCAGAGCAGGAGGGCGAAGCCCAAGGCGAACCCGCACCAAGCCGCGGTCCAGAGCACCGCTTCCTTGAAGCCGACCCGGTGCGCCCGCCGGTGGAATACCCCCAGGTCAAGCCCCAGGAGAACCAACACCACCGCGAGGAACCCCACCCAGTGCCACCACGCGATTTCGATCAACCCGAGCATCACTGAGGCCTAGGCTAGCCTCAGGGAGACCGGTTACCAAGCCCAAGTTGTCCCAGGCGCCCGGGCGCGTGCTAGCGCAACACGCCGCCGGACGGGACGGCGGCGGTCGCTTCGACCCGGATTTGGGCGCCGATGCTGGGGCGCTGGCCCTTGTGCCACCAGAGCACGAGGGCGCTGGCGATGTAGATGCTGGAATAGGTGCCGGTGATGATGCCGACCAGGAACGTGAAGGCGAAATCGTTGACCACGCCGCCCCCGAACAGATACAGGGACATGGTCGAGAGGAACACGGTGCCGGAGGTGATGAGGGTCCGGCTGAGGGTTTGGTTGAGGGCTTTGTTCATGACCTCCGTGAAGGTGCCCCGAATGCCCAACTTGAGGTCCTCCCGGATCCGGTCGAAGATCACCACGGTGTCGTTGATCGAGAAACCGATAATGGTCAGGACCGCGGCGACGATCGGGGCGCTGAGCTGTCGGCCGGAGAGAAAGAACCAGCCGGTGGTCATGAAGATGTCGTGCACGATGGCGACGACCGCGCCGACCGCGAACGAGAACTCGTAGCGGAAGGCCACGTAGAGGAGAATGCCGAACATGGCCAGCAGGGCGGCGATAATGGCCGTCTTTTGGATTTCCTGGCCGACCGTGGCCCCGACGTGATCGGAGGAATCCTCGACGAAGCGGGCGTTGGGGAAGCCGGCTTGAATGGCGTGCAAGGCCTTGTCGCCGGTGCCCGCGGCCGCCGTAACCTGGAGCGTTTCCTTCCCCGTCGAAAGGTCTTTCTGATATTGGATGAAGGCGTCCTCCAACCCTACCTTTTTGAGGGTGTCGCGCAAGGCTTCGACCTCGACTTTATTCTGGAAGCTCAGCCCGAGCCGATCGCCCCCGGCGAAATCAACGCCCAGGATACCCTTGCCCCGATAGAACCCGTAACCGTTGCCAATGATGATAACGGTCCAGGAGGCGACGAAGGCGACGAGGGCGAATTTCATGAAATTGATCTTGGTGCCGCGGATCAGGTGGAGCATTGGCAGGCGGCGCAGCCAGCCGCGTTCCAGCAGCCAATCGAAGATCAACCGGGTGACGACGAGGGCGGTGAAGAGGCTGAGGGCAACGCCGATGGTCAGCGCCACGCCGAAGCCGCGCACCGGGCCGGTGCCCATTTTGATGAGGATGACCGAGGAGATCAAGGTGGTCATGTGGGAGTCCAGGATCGTGCCGAACGCCCGGTCATAACCGGCCGCCAAGGCGCCCCGGAGCGACTTGCCCACCGCCAACTCCTCGCGGATCCGTTCGTAGATCAGGACGTTCGCGTCCACGGCCATGCCGATGGTCAAGACGATCCCGGCGATGCCGGGGATGGTCAGGGTGGTTCCCAAGGAGCACATGACGCCCAGGAGAATGGTGATGTTGGTCAGGAGGGCGATGTTGGCCACGGCACCCGCGACGGTGTAATAAACCAGCATGAAGATGACCACGGCCAAGGTCCCGATAATCGACGCTTTGATGCCGCTGTGGATCGAATCCTTGCCCAGCGAGGGGTCCACCGCGCGCTCTTCCTCGATGGTGGCGGGGGCCTCGAGCGGGTTTTGCAGCACGTTGGCCAGTTCGTAGGCCTCGCGCAGGTCGAAGCCGCCCGAGATCTCGCAGTTGCCCCCGCGGATGGGCTCATTGATGCTGGGCGCGGAATAAAGCTGGCCGTCGAGAATGATCGCCAGTTGCTGGCCGACATGGTCGGTGGTAATCCGGCTGAAGAGCTTCGCCCCCTCGGAGTTGAAGCGGAGGCTGATCTTGGGTTGGCCGCTCACGGGGTCGAAGAACACGCCCGCCCGCTCGACGTACTTGCCGGTCAGCCCCAGCTCCGGGGTCTTCTTCACCAGGTAGGCGGTCGGGCGGGCCCCGCTGTCCTGCTGCCGCGCCTTCTGGTTCTTGATCTCGTAGCCCGGCTCGGGGATGCCTTCTTTGAGCAGGGTCTGACTTTCCGGATGAACCATGCGGAACTCCAAAAACGCCGCCTGCTGAATCGTCGTCTTGGCCAAGTCCTTGTCGGCCTCGGACAGCCCCGGCAGTTGGATCAAAATGCGGTTGCGGCCGACGGGTTGGATGAGCGGTTCGGCCACGCCAAAACGGTCCACCCGCCGCCGGAAGACCTCCACCGCCTGATCCAGGGCGTGGGTGGTGTCCCCGACGTTGCTAAGGCGGTTGGTGTCCAGGCGCACCAAGAACGAAATCCCGCCCTGCAGGTCCAGCCCCAGTTTGATCCGCCCGGCGGCCTTCTGCTGGATCTGGTTGAGGATGATCCGGTTCTGATCGGTCGCGTTCTCTTCGGCCAGCGAGGGGAAATAGCGGGTCAGGTCGTTGGTGCCCACCGCCGTGAGGAGGTTGAGGAAGGTCTGGTTGGAGTTCTTGGCCTGGAGCGCCAGGGCCTGGTTGACAATGGCGGTGAAATTGGTGTCGGTGGCTTCGGCTTGCGCGCGAAAGACCTCGAGGAGATTGCGGGGGGTGGGCGGGTAGAGCTCGTAGAGCGCCCAAGCCAGGATGAACAAAACTAACAGCAGTTTCCAGAGATTCTTGCGGCTCATGAGACGGGGCGTTAGGAGGGGGCGGACCCGGGGTTGCGTTCGGTGACCTCACTGATGGCGCTCTTAAGCATTTCTAACTTCGTGTCGCCCGACCGGAGCGAGACCGTGCGGTCTTTGACGGTGACGATCACCCCCACGATGCCGCTGCCCGTCACCACCTTGTCCCCGGCCTTGAGGGCCTTGACCAGCGCCTCGTGGTCCTTGGCCTTCTTCTGCTGCGGGCGGAAGATCAGGAAGTAGAACATGAAGCCCATCGTTCCCAGCATCAGGAACAGGTACAGATTCTGCGCCCGGGGGTCTGGGACCGTGCCCTCCCCGAGCCAGCGGAGCGAGAGAAGCCAATTCATGTCGCGTTAATTTCGAGCCGGTAAATTTAGGGGGGCCGGGACGTTTAGCAAGCCAAGTTTCAGAAATGTTGTGGGGCGGGCGGGAAGGAAAAAAGCAAAAAAGTGCTTGCTATAT
>JAJXTA010000256.1 GCA_021784265.1 bacterium
CCCACGATGGCACTGACCAACGACGCGGCCCCCCTGGACTACCGCATCGCCGTGGTGCCCCAAACCGCCGGCGCGAGCCTCAACTCCTATCTGGACAACGGGGCCGACGCACCGAGCGTGCCCGGGCCCAGCAACTTCTGGTACACCGTGCGCGCGGTCAGTGACGCCGCTGCCGGACCACTCTTGTCGCCCCACAGCGCCCCAGCCTGGGGCGTGCTCCGCCAGCGGGACGGTCCGCCGGCCACCGCCGGGGAGGTCTTGGGCAGTTGTGGCGTGCCCGTCGTCGCCACCCGTGCCGTGTTGACGCTGACCAACACCACCGGGGCGCCGGACCTTTTTCACTGGAACTACCGCCTGGTGTGCGGCCGGCGCGACCCCGGGGTCGCCTGGGTGCAGTTCTTCCTGACCAACCAGTTCGGCGGGGTGGAAACCCTCGGCCCCCTCTACTTTCCGCCGGACGGGAACGTCCTCCGGGCGGACTACACCCTCACCGTTTCGGGGACGAACGATGTGGCCATGATCGGGTGTGTGGTGGGGACGTTCCACGGCCAAGTCTCCGAGGCCGCGATAGCGCCGGTCACGGCCATGCCGGCGGCCAACCAGCGAGTCGAGGCGGTCTTCGTCGCCGGCGAGCTGCTGCTCACCGCCTTGGGTGCTGCGGACCCGCTCCTGGCCGCCATCGGCGGCGGCCCCACCGACTGCCTCCCGGCGTATGACCGCCAGGCCTATCCGGATGGGACGGTGCGCCTGCGCTTCGACACCCCGGGCGCGACGCCCCTGCTCATTCAGGTTATGACGAACAATACCCCGGGCATCGCCCCGCTCTGGTCGAGCCTGGGCGTGGCCCGGCCCGACCCCGAAGGGTTCTACTGGATTTCGTATCCCTCCTGCCTGCTGGGGCCGCTGCCGCCCTTCCGTGGCTGCGTGTTACACTTGCCGGGCGCAGTTGACTGCGACCAACACGTGCCGCGCGAAGGCGGCAGCGGCCCCGTGGCCCCGACCCAGGTCCGCTTTCGGCTCACCCCACGCACGCACGAATACCGCCTTTATCGCCGGGTCGATGACGCCCCGCCCACCCTCATCGCCCAAGGGGGTGCGGTGTACGATCCGGCCGACCCGTGGCGCACGATTGTCCGGACCGACGACGCCATGCCGCCGACCGGGGCCAGACTTTGCTACTACGTCCAGTTGCTGGACGAGAACGGCAACGGCAGCCCCTTGGCGTTGATCGGCTGCAAAGAGGTCGAACCCCCCAAACTGCCGCGCCCGGTGCTGGCGGAGCCGCAGTCCGCCGGGGCCACGAACGATCCGCAGGTCACCTTAACCTGGTTCTGCCCCACCTCCGGCGTCTATCGCTTCGCGATCAAGATCGAGCGCGCGGACCAGCCCGGCAGTGGCCGCCCGAGCGGCATCACGGGGGCGAAGCTGACCTTGGCTCCGGCCGGGGGGCCGGCCTTCTATTACGGCCTGTTCGAAGACGTCACCCTCGTGGCGCATTTCGACGAGGACCAGCTCACCCCGCCGTTGGGGAGCAACTTCGGGCCCGGGCCACAGTTCAGCCTCACGGCCAATCTCCTGGCCAATGTCCCCTACCACATCTCGGTGGTGGCGATGGATGTGGCGGGCAACGCGGGCGATCCTTCGGCGGTCGTCACCTTCACCTGGCAGCCCCCCACGCAACTGCCCACCGTCCCGTGGCCGGCGCGGCCCCTGCCGGCGGTGCGCGACTTTGACGACGTGCCCCCGCCGCCGTTGTTCGGTGGCCCGCGCGTGGCGGCGGTGTTGCTGCGCGACCTCAACCGACAACTCGATGTGCGCTACCCGGTGGGCATCCGCATCGGTCGGTTTACGGCGATTACTCCGCCGCCGGAGACCATCGGCGCCACCAACTTCGTCACCTACCAAGTCACGGCCCCCGCGGGTCTCGCGGCCTTCTTCCCGGTGGCCGATCCGCAGACCCTGCTGTTCCGTCGGCTCTCCCCAGACCCCAGTCGCCAGGGCGCTCTCATCTTGCCCATTGTCGTCTATCGCCAGCAGGTGACCAACGCGGTGTTCCCGCGAGTGTCGGGCCATCTCACCCAAGTGACCCCGCTGCTCGAGCGGCTGCCCTACGGCACCACCCCCTGTCCAAACTGCCCGAGCCCCACCACCGTGGTCACCATCTACGACCGGTTGATCGGCGCGGGCTTGGAGTTCCCCACGGCCGGGACGGACATCGCCGAGTATTTCCTCTATGTGCGCGACCAACAACCGGTGATGGCGGGGGCCAGCTATCAGTACTTCGTGGCGCGGCTCAACGACCAACGGGAAATCGCCGAGGTCATTCCCGCCGGGGTGGTGACAATTCCGTGAGGAGGCAGTGATGCAACTCTGGCGTTCCAATCGAATCCCCCCCCGTCGGCCACGTGGGGCTATGGCAGCGGTGGGGCTGGCCTTGGCCCTCACCCCTGCGGTGGCCGGCGTCGTCTATGAGACCGCGACGGAGTTCCTCGCCTCCGGCGACTTTAACGGGGATGGCGTGTTGGATGTGCTGGTGCTGGACAAAGCCACCGGCAATGCCCGGGTGGGGTACCAAGACCCGTCCGGCGCACTCACGTGGTCGGCCCCGCAGGTGACCGGCGTCGAGAGTGCCACTGGTTGCGCGGTGGGGCGGTTCCTGCAATCAACCCAGGAGGCGGTCGCCGCGACCAGCCCGGGGCTGAACCAAGTCAATCTCGTCGATCTCTCCCACCCCGGCGGGGCGGGGGCGCCGGTGGTCGTCACCCCCGGCGGCGTGGGCCCGCATACGGTGGTCGGCCTGCCGGACCCGTTGGGGGGCGTGGCGCCGGCGTTCGACCATCTCCTGGCGGCCAGCTCGTTCAACGACGTGGCGAGCGAGCGCCTGGATCTCCTGGCCCTCAGCGCCGGCGCCGCCACGGCCGTCGGCCAGTTCGCGGAGACCGGGCCGTTTGCGCGCGGCAACGCCCTGCAACTAGGCGCCACTGCCCCCACCCTGGCCGTTGGCCTGGTCCGCGGCACCGCCGACACCCTGCATCTGTGGCAATTCACCAATGCGCCGGCAGTGATGTTGGCGCTGAGCAACCTGCCGCCGGGGAGCGACTACGCCTTTGGGCGATTCAACCTCGAGCCGCTGCCGCGGTTTCTGTTCTATGTTCCTGGCGGCTCGAACGTCACCGTTGTTGCCCTGGTGGCGGCCGCGGGCAACCTCGCTTTCGCCCCGCCGGTGGCCGTGGCGCTCCCGGAAGCCATTCAACAACTGGTCTATTTGGATGGCAACGGTGATGGCAGCGCCTTGGTCCAGTTCGGCGACGGGGTGGCCGCGTTGCGCCTGCCCGGGGGCGCACCGGTGTTGTCCGCCGCGTATCGCACGGGGGCGGGAACCGCGGGCGCGACCTTCACCGGGCTGGTCCCGCTCGCGGCAGGGAACTTCGCGTTGTTCGATGCCCCCGGCGGCGACCCGACCAGCGCCCACACCCAGGTCCTCCACTTCAACGGCACCAGCTTCAGCCAGGTCAGCGCCAGCAGCCTGCCACCCCTGACCAGCCGCGGCACGCGGGCGAACGTCTGGTTGTTCCAGGCCGAGCCCTTCGTCAACCGCAGTGCCGGCTTCGTCTCCTCGCTCAACGCGCCCGACTGGACCAGCGCCATCAGCGGCCTGCCCGGGGGATTGGCCGCGGAGGTGGAGAGCGACGGCGGTGCCAGTGCGGGCCTGGGCCACCCCGTCGCCGCCAACCTGGGAACCCCGCCCGCCGGCGCGGCCTACGCCCTGCCCAACCAATACCGGGATGTCATCTCGCTCTTCAGTCTCGGCAGCCCGCGCCCGCCGGAGCCGGTCACCATCACGATCCTGCCTCCGCCCGGGCTCTACACCGGGCCCATCCAGCTCGCCTTCACCACGCTGAACCCGAGCGACCAAGTGTTCTATCGCGTTGGTGGGCCGGACACGTGGCATCTGTTCACCGCTCCTTTCCTGTTGACCAACGACGCTACCGTCGAATTCTACGGGACCAACCCGCTGAATCCCCTTCGCTCCGCCCTTCACTTCGCCAGCTACTCGCTGGGTCAGCCGACGAGGCAATCGCCGGGGTCCAGCAGCAATCCAGGGGGCGGTGGCGGCACCAACACCCCGCCGGCGAGTGGAGGGACCAACGGGGTGCTGCTCGCCGCGGGTGGCACGGTCTTCTACAGCCAGCAGTCACCCAACGGCCTCGGGACCATCTGGGCCATCAACCTCGACGGGAGCGGCGAGACCTACATTACGACCGGCGAACATCCCCGCGTCTCGCGGGATGGCCGTTGGATGGCATTCTGGCGGCCGCAGTTCGCCGCCACGGCGCTGTTGTCGGACCTCTGGTTGCGCGATATGCAGTCCGGCCAGGAGACGTTGTTCCTGACCAATGTCACGCTGCTGGACGGCTACGATTGGGACGGGGCGACCGCGCACCTCATCGTCGAAGATAATTGCTCGCTCTGGGCCGTGGGCTTGACCACGCCCCCCACGGCGTTGGGCCTACCCCAGGACTGCGGTGCCAACGGGCCGGTGGTTAATCCGGTGGACGGACGCTTGGCGTTTCATGTCCTGGGCACCGATCCTGCCGTGCGCGGCCTTTACGTCGCCAGCACCGGTGGCCTCACCCAGGCGCGGGTGAGCCTCCCCGACCTCGGCCCGCGCTGGCCTGAGTGGTCGCCGGACGGCACCCGGCTGGTGTTCGCGGACGGCGACCCCAACGGCACCACCCCCGCCGGCACCAACCTCTGGCTCGTCGGCGTGGACGGCAGCGGGTTGAACCAGATCAGCAGTTTCATCGACGGCACCAATGGCTTCCCCTACGGCGCGCTCTGGTCGCCGGTTGGCCCCGCGTTGGTGGGGGCCGGCACGGTCTTCGGCACCAACGGCCTCTGGGTCATTCCGTTGACCCCCGACGGCAGCGATTGCGCGGGGCCACCGCACCGGCTGCCGACCTCCCTGGTCGATACGGCGGATTTCGCCGGCACCATCCTGGTGGCACCGCCGTCGCCCGTGCTGGGGATCACCGTGCAGGACGCGCAGGTGATGCTGCTCTGGCCCACGAACGCCAGCGCCTTCATCCTCGAGGTCGCGCCGAGCTTGCCTGCCCCTGCCTGGACCACCTTGCCGGGTCCCTACAGCATGAGCGGCTCGTTCTTCGAGTATCGCCTCCCGCCCGCCCCAGGGCTCCCGCGCCAGTTCTTCCGCCTGCGCCAGACCCGCCCGTGACTGGGCGGGGCCCGATGGTGAAGGCCCGGCTGCCCGTTACCACCCGCCGTCCCGGCGGCGGGGACTCGGCTGGCCCGGACGGCGTAGATCACGCAGTAGAGCAGCGGCAACCAGACCAGGAGCGCTTCCAAGAGGGGAGCCGGCTGCGCGCCCCGGCGAAACTCGCCGAGCCCGATACGCATGACAAGGAGGAGCGCCGCGCCAACAGCGCAGGCGCCCGCCAGCAAACGCTCGCGCGT
>JAJXTA010000257.1 GCA_021784265.1 bacterium
CGTCGCTGAAGCTCAGTCGCTTGTTTTGCATGCGGGCCAGCAAAACAAAAAGCAGCTCGCCTGTCCAGCAGAGACTTCAAACCCTTCCCGGAGAGGCCCTTACACGGCTGGCCAGAGCCGCCCTGCTCAACGGGAGTCCGGCCCGGGTCGGCAGCGAGGGATTCCTGGTCCGCCGCGCGCGTCCCAGCCTCGAGGGGGCGCCATTCCAGGACTTGGCGCTAGTGTTCATACCCGACTTTGGCGGCACGCGCCCGCCCACGATCTTTGATGCGTATCTGAACTACCGTTACGAGCCAGCCCTGCAATTACGGATTGGCCGGTCTAAAACGCCCGTCGGTTATGAGCAGTCAGTCGAGGACCGCAACCTGCTGTTCAACGAACGGTCCCTCGTCACGGACCTGGTGCCGAACCGCGACGTCGGACTCCAGCTCTGGGGCGCCGTCGCGGAGGGCGCCCTGAGCTATGCCGTGGGGCTCTTCGATGGGGCGGGCGACGCCCGGATTTCGTCCGCCGGACCGTTGGCCGCCCCCACCACCGTCGCCGGTCGGCTTTTTCTCCAGCCATTGAGATGGTCCGGTGGGGCGCTGTGGAGCGGCCTCGCCTTCGGCGCGGCAGGGAGCTGCGGCAGCGGCAGCCATACTGCCGACGGCTTGCCCAACAACCACGGCTTCACCACCGACGGACAGCGGTTGTTTTTCGTGTACACCAAGGGGTTGGAGGCCCACGGCCCGCACGCGCGGCTGTCACCGCAGGCAACGTACACCTGGGGTCCCTTTGGATTACTGGCGGAAGGCGCCCTCTCCGCCCAACGCGCGGCGCTGCCTGCCGCGACCCGGGACCTGCAAAACACCGCCTGGCAAGTCTCCGCGCAATGGGTCCTGACGGGCGAAGCGGCCAGCCTCTCGGGCATCACCCCACGCCGGCCGTTCTCGTTCCACGGCGGGGCCTGGGGTGCTTGGCAATTCGTGGCCCGGTATGGCGCACTGGCGGTGGACCCGGCGGCGTTTCCGGTCTTTGCGGATCCCACCCTCTCGGCGCGGAGGGCGGCGGCGTGGTCCGTCGGCTTGAACTGGTGGGTGAACCAAGACGTGCGGGTGCTGACCAGCTTCTCGCGCACGGGATTCGACACCGGCCCCAGGCGTGTCGCCGCCCCTCCTTTGGCCGCGCGCCCACCGGAGAGTGTCCTGCTCACGCGCGTCCAACTCGCCTTCTAAGGCACGGACCGCTTGTTCCCCGCAGCGCGGTCTCGCGTGCAGCAGTCCAGAACACCCCCAGACTGACCGCCATTCCCAAGAAGCCGCTGGCGATTTGTGACGAAATCCCCGAGCGCGGACACGCGAGGCTCACGCCGCCGAATCGCTCCCGGGCCCACCCGCGACGGACCTCCTCGCTCAGCAATTCCGCCGGCCGGCGCGCCGCCCACAAGCCCTTCGCCCGCGCCTGCCCCACCGGCGCCTCCAGCAGGTCCAGTTCAATCGTGACGCACCCGACTCCGCCGAGGGCCCAGCACTCCGTGCGGTTCGTCAAACCGGAGCCGGAGCTGGCCCCCCCAGTCTCACTTGGCGTGGTTCCCTTGATGGTGGAGCAAGACCTCCCGCACCGAGCGGCGCGGTGTGGGGATGACCGCGGGGCCGCGGCCCAGCCGCAACAGCACTTGGGGAAACCCCTCCCGCCCTGTGACCGCCCGCACCGCGTCGCGCAGGCCGAAGACCTCGATCGGTTGGTTGAGAAACGAGGCCGAGAGGTCTTCGCACCGTGCCCGGAGCAAGACATGCTCGAGGGCTTGCCCGGCCGCCAGCCAGGCCGCGGGGGTATCGGCGGCGGTCCCCAGCACCGCCAGCGCCGGTGAGTATTGGGCAATCTCCCGATCCTTCGCCGCTTGACCCGCGCCCCGATTGAAGGTGCGAATCAACAACGGCGCCATCGACGTGAGCCAGTTGCGCACACCCAACTGTGGCAGCGGGATGCCATCCCGCTGTTGCTCCGGATTCAGCCGCACCCAGGTCGCCAGCTCCTCACGGAACTGCTTATCCGACCACTGGAGCAGGTCGGCCTCAGCCACGAGGTCCGCCAGGGCGTTGCGTCCCTCGTCGTCCCTCACCAGGTGCAGCCAGGCCCCTTCGGCCTCGGCGGCGGCTTCCAGGGCCTGGCTCACCTCGGGGGACAACGGCTCCGGGCGGAACGGTTCCCGGCTGGTCCGGCGCTCGGGAATAGCCTGGAACAACAGGACATCCTCCGAGCCGGTCTCGCAGCGCAGCCCCAGATGCAGCCGCGCCAGCAAGTGCGCCTGGGCCGGATCGGGGAACGTCTCCAGTTGATAGGCGTGGCCGAAGTACTCGGAGGCCACGCGCAGGTTGAGCAGGGCTGCCCCGCAGCTCAGGGTGCGCTGTCGGCCATAGGGGTCCACCACCGGCAGCGAGCGGCGCGGGTCGGCGAACACCTCCACGTCCGTCGTATGGAGCCGGAACAACCACGGTTGGGTGTTGTGGATCGACGGGGCGAGAATCGCGTAGCCCAACAGGAACTCGAGTTGGTCGGCGGCAAAGCCGTCGGCGGGAAAGTCCTCGACCGCGATGTCCCAGGCCTGGAGGTGAGCGTTCATCACCAAAGTGGCTGGTGGTTCGGATTAGCTGTCCTCTACCTAACACACGTTGTCTGTGTTGTCGAGCTAATAAATGTCGGGAAATCGCAGTTTCGCAGGTCCCCCTCCACCCCGCCCCAGGGGGGCAACCGCCCCGGTCTGGGTGGCGGGGAAGAACCCCCGCTGCCTGTGCCCCGCCTTCCCAGTCCCCTTTACCGCACCTCGAGACGGTAACTCTGGGAGTGACTGTTGAACTCGGGGGCGTAGAGGCATTGGAGGCTGGCCAGGCCGCTCTGGTAATCACCCCGGAGCTGCACGCGCGTCCGATACTCGAACACGTGCGTCCCCTTCGGGAGGTAATCCAAAAAGAAATGCGTGGCGGTGTCGCGTGTGGTCTCGTAATAGCCTAAGCCGTCCTGCGCGCGATAACCGGACAGCACTTCCTCGGGCTCGATCCCGCTGCCCCGCTCGTCCTTCAGGTGCACGAACTCCAGGTCGCGGTCCGTCCTGAGTTCCAACCGCACCACCAGTTCGTCGCCGACCCCCAGCGGGCCGCGCACCGGCGCCAACACGGGCCCTTGGGCCGTGTCCTGCTTCACGTAGAGCGTCTTGACGAGTTTCAAGGGGGTGCCGGCGTACGGCGGCACTTTGGCTTGATCCTCCAGATACTGCCAATGGACCCCGCCCCACGCCACCCCCGGGTCGGTCTTGGTGACCGTGATCCGGCTGAGGGCGGGCTTGATGGCGGGGCCAACGAACCGCTGCTCGTAGAAGCCCGTCCCGGCTTCGACGTGGTCCGGTCGGATCGTTTTCCCGCCCAGGGCAATCTCGACCAGCGCGCTAGACCCCAGCAGATCGTGGCCGCGCAAGAGCAAGGCATAGACGGCATCGGCCGTGGCTTTGGTGGTCCGCCAATCCTGCGTCTGCTTCTGCTTGAGGAGCCACGTCTTGCATTGCTCGACCGCCTCGGCGTCGCCAGTGACCTCACTGAAGGCCTCGATCATGAGGGCCTGGGTCTCGATCGGGGCGCGATACCACCACCACGCCCCTTCGGTATCCCGCCAGAACCGCCCCAGCTCGTCGTCGGTGACCGAGCGCTCTTTAAGGGATTTCATGATGGCCAAGGCGCTCGCTTGGTCGCCAAAGCGGGCCAGGGCCAGGGCCAGGTGCCCCTGCGATTGGCGGTCGGCCAAAGCCAGCCAGTGCTGCCGGGCTTGACCCAGGAAATAAGTGACGGCCTCCTGGGCGGTCCCCGCCAGCGGCCGGTCCTTGAGGAAGAAGCTCCGCCCGTACAGATAGAGGGCGACGGTGGGGCTGAGGTGATTGGCTTCTTTCTGCCCCCCCTCCAGACTCCGCCGGTGGACCTCGGCAACCCACGCATCCAGGTGGTTTAGGGCGCGAAGGGCCGGGGCGACCGGCAGGTCCACCCCCAGATGCCGGAGGCGGCCAAAGCCGGTGGTGATGTAGAGGGTAATGTAACTGTTGGCGGGCCCGCCGGGGAACCAAGGCCAGGCGCCGTCATCCAATTGTGCCTGGGCTAGCTTTTGCTCCGCGCGCTCCGACTCGTAGTTGAGCCGGTTGTCGTCGAAGAGCAAGCCGACGTTCTTCCGGGCGCGGCTTTCGGCCTCGGCTTGACGGAGCCACGGCGATTCCTCGAGCAACAGGCTCTTCAGCTCCTGGTTCTTCTCCAACGGACTGTCGAGCGCGGGCGTCGCCTTCCACTGCTCAAACACGCGCCGAATCCGGGGATCACCCGCCGCGAGGCTGCGGGCCAGCGCGTTGGCGTAGAGCCGGTTGAACGTCTGTTCGGTGCACTCGTAGGGGTATTCCATGAGGTACGGCAGGGCCATCACCGCGTACCAAGCGGGGTTCGAGACCATCTGCACCGTCAGGGCCTGGCTCACCAATGTCTTCGACTTCCCGGCCCCGGCAAGGTGCTCGAAGACGAAGTGCTTGGTGGCAGGGCCGCGGATCGCCAAGGGCAACGATTCGGTCACCAACACCCGCCGCGCCAGCACGGGAACGAGCCCCTCCTCGCCGTCGGACACCGCGGCGCTGGCAGCCACGGCTTGGTAGGCCAACGCGGACAGGCCATCGGGCACGGTCACGCGCCAGGCAAAACCGCGCGAGGCGTTTGCCGGCAGGCGGAAGGTCTGTTCCGCCTCGCGATTGCCTAGCAGGGCATCGACCGGGGCGTCGGTGAGGGCGTTGCGGAAGGTCAATCGCACCTTGCCTTCCTGGACGTTGGAACTGAGATTCGAGACCTTCACGGTGAACGCGATCACGTCGCCTTCGCGCAAGAAGCGTGGTGGATTGGGCTGCACAATCAGGTCTTTGGCGGTCACGGCCTTGGCCTCCAGCAGCCCCCCCCGACACGCCCGATCATGGGCGAAGCCGAGGAAGCGCCACTCGGTCAAGGCCTCGGGCATGGTGAAGCGCAACCGCACTTCGCCGTTGGTGTCCGCAAGCAGTTGGGGGAAGAAGAAGGCCGTTTCGGTCAAGTTCTTGCGGGCGCTGATGTGACTCAAGTCGGGTGCGGGAGGCGCGGCCACGCCGCGGGCGGCCTCCTCCGCGCCAGGGGCAGCGCCCGTCCGCCCTGCCGGCCCGGCCCCCGCTGTTAGCAGCGGAGAAGCGAGCATATCCCGCGTCTCGACCACGGCGGGAGCCGCGGCCATCATCGGGGCCGCCGCCGCAAACTCCTCCGAGCGGACGGCCGCCTTTCGCGTACTCATCCCCAGACCGGCGCCAAACGCCCGCAGGCGGTTGCCCCACACGTTCGCCATCAGCTCCGGAGGAAAGGCACGATAAGTCAGCCCCACCGGCAGGCGCCGGACGGACCACGTTTGGCGGAACACCGCCAGCATTTGAGCTTCATTTTCG
>JAJXTA010000258.1 GCA_021784265.1 bacterium
CCCGTACTGGTGATAGAGCCCCACGTTGAACCAGACCGGCGAGTTGAACGCCCCATACTGGTTGAGGCAGAGCCACGTCAACTCATCGTAAAACACCTCGCCCTCCGCCCGGCTGAGGTAGCCGTCGTTCACCGCCCAATCGGCGATGGTGCGCGTCACGCGTTTGATCAACTGCCGCACTGAGGTTTCGCGCTCCGGCGTCCCTTGTTCGCCGTAGAAGTACTTGGAGACCACCACCTTGGTGGCTAGTTGCGACCACGTCTTGGGCACCTCGACGTTCTCTTGCTTGAAAATCACCTTGCCGGCGTCGTCGGCGATCTCGGCGGTCCGCAGCTCCCATTCCACCTGGTCAAATGGCGAGATGTTAGGGTCACTGAAGACCCGCTCGAGGGCCTGCCGTTTGGCGGGGCGGGCGGGCGCGGCGGTCCGCGGGGGGGAGGGCCGCTTGCCGCGGGGGCGGTGGACGGCAACGGGCGGCGACAGGAGGGTATCGCGAGCGTCGATCATGGTGGTCGTCTGTAGTTGGTGGTTGAAAACGGTCACTGTCAGGCCATGGTGCCGGGCACGGCGAGCGCCCCGCACGGGCAACACTGCCATCCGGAGCGCGGGCAAGCTTACCCGCGACCTCGAACGGCACCGCACCCCATTTAGTTGGGTGCTTCAAGCGAAGCTAATACAACTGGTTGTGGTTGCAAGCGAAAAGTTGCGGCTTCGTCGCTTTCCTGGGTTCTGCTTGGCCATCAACAGGTTGGCAACCCCGATGCCTCCCGCAGGCGGCCCTCCGAGCCCAGGAATGGTCCCCACCGCAACACCGGCCTAGAGGGACCGGGTCGGAAATTGGCTTGCCCCTGGTGGCAGCGCCGTCAAAGTCGCTGACATTGGCTGGGAGCGAGCGGCACCGCGCCCGCAGCGGACGCCAGCGAATCCGCCGACCTCGGCGGAACCTGACGGGGGAGCGGGTGCCGGGTTCGCGCTGGTTCATGCCCTCCGCCGAGTGGGCCCATAGCTCAGTGGTCAGAGCAGGCGACTCATAATCGCTTGGTCGGGGGTTCAAATCCCTCTGGGCCCACCATACTTACGACGACGGGGTTTTTTTCTGGGCCACTTCTGGGCCACTTTTTGAGAGTGTTTTAAGGAGGACAACCATTTCCCCAGCATCCAAATACCGTAGGACTTCCGCCCTCGGGATCAGAATCCGCCTCAGCCCCGGCAACCTCCGTAAGACCTTGCGGCGGACGATTCGACGGACGGTCCGTTTGCAGACGCCCGGCATAGCCATGCTCTCGTGGACGAGGGTGCAGCCGCTTCTGTCTTTGCGGACGAGCTCCGTGTTGGGGAGATTGGCACCGGCAGTCCGGCGGCTTCACCGGCGGGCGCCAACTGGGGGCCGGTCCGGGCACTGAGCACCCGGGCCGGGTCTCTCGCCTGCCCTGCACGTCGCCCTTGCCGTCTCCGGGGATGGCATCGAGATTGGGAACCGCGCCATCCTCCGCCAACCCGCCATTTGTTATTGAGCAAGAAGGGCTTGTTCGGTATCCTGCGTCCCTGACTCGACGCCCAACGCCGAGCATAGAAGCCCTTCGCCTCAGAACGAGTGTGATCCGTGCGGCTCTCCGTGCGACGATGGGCCTGGCAAGTCCTTCGCCAGGTTGGGCTTGGAGTCGGACCGCAACGATGGGCGCGGAATTGAAAATCGGTTCGGTCATCCGCTTCCGCAACCGCATTTGGCGGGTGGACCCGGTGGACGACCGGGAGTTTTGGGCGACGCCCCTCGATGGGCGGGACACCCGGCGCTGGCAGTTTTTGCGCTCGCTGGAAGAGGGCGATGTCCGGCCTGGCGAACTGCCGCTGTTCCGCACCGCCGCCATCGGCGCTGAGCCCGCGGTCGTGGACGCCTTCCAGGCGCACGACTTTCCGCTACCGGAGAAGCGGCACGAGGTTGTTCGTGGCTCGGAAGGCGTCCCGGTCGCCGAAGCCGACCTGCTCTACCGCAACGAGATCCTGGTGTGGGTGCAGGGTGCCCCGCACGAGCAACCGCACGTCCACCACCGCGACGAGGACCAGAAGCGCCGCCTCAAGGCCCTGGGCTACAGGATCGTTGAGATTTGGCCCGAGCGCCTGGACGAGGGCCTGCGCGACCTGCCGCAACGGCTGGACAGGCCGGATTTGATGCAATAGTGCAGGCCCACGAGACGGATGGCGAGTCACTGCTGGCCTACTCCGAGACGGTCCTACCGAGCCAATAAGGCAAAGACGGCTACCTGGCAAGCGCCCATAAGATGAAAATTCAGTCGTTCACAGAAATCCAGTTGAGGAAGGTCGCAGATCTGCTGGAGGGAGAGGTCTCTCACAAGGAGCTGAGCAGTGTTTTCCGCGACTGCGGCCTGATCGAGGGTCGAACTGCGGAAAACGGAAATCCGAAATGGCAGCGGATCGTCGTCACCCTCGGTGATCGCCAGCGACAGGACGGATGCGGCAACAATGCCGGTGCCTTCATTCAGGCTGTGATGAATCCCGTCCGCTTCGTCGCTCAACAGGGCCGCTTCAACGACGTGCGCCAGCGCCTGAACGAGATTCTGGCCTTCGTGGGGTTGGGTCTCGGCGAGGACGGCAAGCTCAGACCGGCAGAGCAGGCGCGGACACTCAGCGAAGCTGCGGAACGGGCCGGGCGGCTGCGCAGGGCACTGAACGAGCGGCGCGTTCACGCGGACGTGCTGAAGTTCTGTCGGGAGGAGTTGCTCCAGGACAATTATTTCCACGCGGTGTTCGAGGCCACAAAAAGCATCGCCGACAAAATTCGGGAGAGGACGGGGTTGGTGACCGACGGCGTGGACCTCGTGGAGAAGACCTTTTCCGTAGGCAGCCCGATCCTCGCCATCAACACGCTCCAATCGGAAACCGAGGAGTCGGAGCAAAAAGGGTTCGCCAATCTGCTCAAGGGCGTCTTTGGCACTTTTCGCAATGTCACGGCTCATGCCCCCAAGATCAGATGGCCCATCGAGGAACAGGATGCGCTGGACTTGCTCACGATAGTTTCCTACCTGCACCGCCGCCTTGACCGAGCAGTGAAGGTCCCCCGAGGCCCCACGGGCCAAGGCGCGTGACGTGCTTCGTTGTTGACTTCGGGACGCCGAGTCCGATCCTGCCGAATATGGCGAGAATCCTGTCCGACCGGGAAATTCAGTCCCTCCTGGGATCGGTCATCCTTGGCGGGGACAAGCTCCTCGTGAACCCGAACGGTATCGAACTACGGCTTGGCAGCCGTGTCAGGTTCATTGTCACCGGCGAGGAGAGGGAAATCCCTGAAGACGGCTTCTTGAGGGTCTCGCCGGGCGAGTCCGTCATCATCGTGAGCCTGGAATCGCTTGACTTTTCAAACGCCACGGTAGCCAAACATCATCGAGGGTGCTCACTGATGGCGCTCATCACCCCGACAACCACGATGATGCGCGAGGGGATCATGCAGGCTGCGACGAAGGTCGACGCGGGATTCCTCGGGCAGCTCAACTGGGGGTTGCGCAACAGTTCCGGCAAAGACCTGCTCATTCAAAGGGGGGAGCCGTTGTTCAAGCTGACGCTTCTCCTACTCGAAGGGAACGAAGTGCCGGACACCACCTATGGGGATAGACCTGGGGACAAGTATCAAAACACCAAGGGAGTCCTGCTTTCAGCCAGGCGCGTGCCAGCGGACATTCCGAAAGACAAGATTGTCGCCTCGTCGTTTGAGAAGCTCGACCACAAGAAGCAACTCAAGGAGGCGGGGTATCCGTTCAGCCACATCGGCAGCGAGCTTATGCAGCTCCAAGGGAAATTTGAAGTGGTTTCGGCGGATATGCGCATGATGAAAGAAACCTTTGCCGAGAAAACGGGGGAATTGTCGAAGAAGATCGAGGCGGAGACGGCTTCCGTGCTGCGACGGTTGGAGGAACACGGCACAAACTTGAAGGAGCATGCGGAACACTTGTTTTCAAAGAAGTTTGGGGCGGTCGTGGGCAGCATCGTTGGCGCGATTACCCTATTACTTGGTGTCTGGGGGGCCTTGCAGGCTGGAAAGGTGAAGGCTGAATGGATGGTTCCTACGCTGATCTTGAGCGGGGTGGCTGTATTGTTGATTACGTGGATACTCACTCGCCGGGTCAAATGAGCGGCCCCCCAGAGCCGCTCAAACCTTTGGAGGCACGTGCTGCCGCCAAGGGCAGGTCCCTCCCCGGTTAAACCGAGGCTGTCGCCGGGCGGGAGGTCGGTGCTGCGACAACGCTCGTCTCGCAGCACCCCGATGGACCTCCGCGACATGTCCGCTCCGGCGCCTCCACGATCCAGATCATGCCCCGGTGTCCTGGCCGCAGTAGTCCTCCAACTGGCAGCGGACGCGCTGGCGCTCTGCTTCCGGGACATCGGTGAGATACACCCGGAGGAACTCCAGGCTGGTGGTGTTGCCCTCCTGGATGGCCAGACGGTCGTGGCTGCGCCCCGTTACCGCAGGCAGCACGGCCCTCATGCTGGCCGAGCCGTTCTGACCCGGCGCGTGGCAGTGGAAGGCGCGGAAGGGTTTCAGCGGGGTCCGCCATCCTGGCCTCGATCCTGGCCAGCCAGCGGCGGAAGTCCGGGTGGAGATGGCAGCACTCCCGCAGCCGCCCCAGCTC
The DNA here is from genome assembly GCA_021784265.1 of bacterium. Lineage (GTDB taxonomy): Bacteria > Verrucomicrobiota > Verrucomicrobiia > Limisphaerales > J093 > JAJXTA01. Next base: position 4,644 of record JAJXTA010000258.1, read on the forward strand.
AAACGGCGCGTTGTAAACGACGATCGAACCGGCGTTCGGCAGCCGATCGCGCAGCCGGTGGAGATACTCGCGGCACGGGTCGCCCTGGCCATCGGCCAAGAACGTATGGTCAGGGCGAGGAAACTCAGAATTCCAGCCCCCCCTTGCTCGGCTGCGATGAGCCATCCTACCACCGGCTGGGATCGGCTGAGCCCGGGGAGGGAATGCGCCGGGGCGCGCCGCCGAATGCCATTCCCAGCGCGGAGAGCCTCGCTCTGTGCAGCAGTCAATGGCCGGTCAGAAAGCGCTGGATTTCGGGTCTCGGGATAAGGATGCGGCGGAGTCCGGGCAACTTCCGTAAGACCTTGCGCCGGACGAGTCGGCGGACGGTCTCTCTGCAGACGCCCAGCGCGGTTGCGGCGCCATTGATGTCCAACGTTTGGCATTCAGGGTCGGTCGCTGTCGGGTTCATAATCAATCGTTCACAAATTGACAGCATGCGACCGAGGACGACTTCTTTGGTGTATCAGAAACACAACTGAACTCCACAACTCGGGGCTCCACGACCTGGCTGCCACACGCCTTGTGTGGTGCGCGGTTTCGGCGACATTTCGGGTCCTGGAATCCTTTGGGTTGTCGTCGTCGCCTCTCCGAGCGGAGCACTCCTTCAGCAGCAATTCCTTAGCGGCGCATCATGGCGAAGGGGGGGCTGTCAAGGTGGAGCGCAGCACCCTGATCCTCGGCTAATTTGGCCGGTGCCGTAAGAAGATGCCGAAAAAGGGGACGCGGGACCACTTTTTGGTTGACGAAGTGCTATAGATTATCTATAGCACA
>JAJXTA010000259.1 GCA_021784265.1 bacterium
TCGTCAGGTGACGTGTAGCTCCCCGATCGGGGCACGTGGACCTTGAGCGGCGTTACCCGCTCGCGTGTCTGGACCTCCGCCCAGGTCAGTACTTGCGGCCCGCCGTAGGCGCTATCAGCCTGGCTGATCTCCCACCCCAGCCAGCATGCCAAAGCCAACGCTGACGCAAATATCACCCACCGCCCGCCCTGCCGCCCCAGCCACCAGCCACCCCACGCTAGCCACCCCGCCACAATCGCCGCCGCGAACGCCGGCATCAGGTCCAGCAGGTAGCGCGAGGCGATCACCGGGCAGCGCAGGTAGAACCCCAGCAGCGGCACCGCGGACAGTACGGAGAACACACCCAACACCCCGATCACCAGCGGCGCACAAAGGGCCGGACTTGGTGGGCCGGCCGCCTGGTCCCGCTCGCGCCACCATCGCCGCCAAGCCCACGCCGAGGCGCCCCACCCCGCCAATATCAACGCGAGGTAACTCAAGTCGAACGTCGTCAGATACACCTCCCGCCACCGCACCGTCGGCGATTGGCCGGGAAAGATGTGCGTCTGATAGTAGTCTGGTCCATTGAACTTGGTCACGAGGAAGAGCATCCCGAAGAGCTCGCGGGCCGCCGATCCTAAGGGCTCCTGCTGATACGGATCATCGAACCGCGTGGCATACAGCGACCCGTAGAGCCGTTGTACGTTGAGCCGATGGCCAAACTCGAACCCGTCGCCAAACCGAGCCCAGTTCGTCCAAAACAGTATCCCACCGCCCATGACAAACACCAGCGCACCCACCCCCACGGCCCGGACCCAGCCGCGAAGGCTCCCAGAATGACCTTTCCCCGCCTCGACCGGCTCTCCGGCGGGCGCGGGGGTCCCGAGCGCCAGCGCCCCGGCCACCACCACCGCTATCCCGTAGAACACCAGCGTGGGCCGCAGGAGCCCACCCAGACCCGCCAAGCCGCAGAGGCCCCAATACCGCCACCGCGTCGGCCGCCGCGCCAATCCCACCAAACCCGCGATCAACACCAGCCCGAAAACATACTCATACGCCACCACCTCCTCGAAGACTTCAAAACGGCTCCCCACCAGACCGATGAACGGCGGGAAGGCCAGCGGGAACGCGGTTGCCCCCAGGCCCATGAGCACTCGCGGCACTCGCTGTGGACGCCCTGCCGTAGCCCCCTCGCCGACCACAGGCAGCACAGCACCGTGCAGCCCTTGACGATTCGCCACGGCCTCTTCACCGAAAACACACAACATCACCCAAGCCGCGCTGGCCAGGGCCACCCCAAACGCAGGCATATCGGGGAATGGCCCCGCCCCGAACAGGCCGGCCGCCGCGTCGCAGGCCAGGCGCCAGAAGGGGATTCCCAATCCCCACACCTGTTGCACGCCTCCCTGCGCCCAGGCCAAATCGTCCCGCAAGTCCACCGGACTCGAGCTCAGCGCCCATCCCCCGTGCGACACGGCGAAAGCCTCTGCATTATGCGACCCACTCGCCGCATACCACCGACCCCAACCCGGCACCAAGTGACAGGACACCAGCAGCCCCAGCACATATCCCGCCACCGTGCAAACCGCGCCCACCAAGCCGGCGCGCCGCGATGCCATAGACGGGAGGCCTACGACCCTGCCGAGACGCGACCCGCCGCCGAACCGCTTGCCTAGGCAATACATGCAGCCGCGCAACGCGCGGCACAGTGGGGCGCCCACGTTCTAGTCGTTGCCGCCGCGGTCGGGGCCGCCTGCCCGCGCCATCCAGACCAGAATGCCTAGACGCCGTTCCAGCACACCGTGTCGTCGGTGTAGCAGGGGTTGTATGTGTACTTATACGGCGTGCCCTCAAGCCAGTAATTGCCATTCCCGCTTATGACATATGTCCAATCCGTGGCCCAAATCGTCTGGACATACTGTGAGGATGTGAGACATTGAAAGTCACTTTTGTACGGTGAGCCGCACACCAGCTTGGGCGGAGAGTAATCGACGGTGCTGAATAGGCCCACCCATTCCGTAGAGAGTCCAATGCACGTTGCGCAGTTCTGCGTTCCGGCGCTAATCAATACCGCAGCTACGGTAATAACCGCTAATATACCAGCGCGGCTGAGTTGGCTTGAGTTATCATGTACATTCATAATGTTATGTTAGGTTTTCACGGCTCCGATATAAGTGATTCCAGCAGAGCAGCCCGAGCCCGCTCATCATCAGCACTCCCATGAGGAGCGCCGCCGCGTGCCGCCGCTTTTCAGCCCTCGCCCTCATAGCCGCGAGCATCTGGCGTTGGTAGCCGGTGAGCAGTGCTTGATTCGTGGTCGTGAGCCACGGCCCGGGTGGCGCAATGTACTGCCGCGAGGGTCCCGTGCCCGACATCGCCAACCTCTTGTCTTCGACCAACGTCGTGACCGGCAAACGCGGGATGAAGTTCACCGGTTCGGGTGTTATCGTCACAGACGAGATCTCGCCTCGGAACCGAGGGCCCGTCTGAAGGCCGGCGCCTCGTGGGCTGTAACAAGTCAGCGTAAATGAAGCCGGATAGGCTCGCTGCTGACAATTTGTGAATGATTGGACCTCAAAGACCGCATTGGTATAGCCGTCATTGAAAGGGGGGCCGAGCGGCGCGCTGATCATGCCGGAGGGCAGCGGCGTCAGGCGGGTTCCGGCATGCAGGAACCACGCCCTTGTTGGCAACCAGGGCGCCTCCGGCTCCCGGAGCAGGCGCGCCGCCGCCAGGTTCGTCGCTTGGGCCTCCTCCGGGTCCTCCGGAGGCCACAGGCGGGGCGCGGCACGGTCTCTTTGCTGGTCGAGAAACGTGGCGGAGCAGTAGGCGAACCAAAGCAAGGCCGCGCAGCCGGAAGGCCGGTAGGAGGGATAATTGCCGGGCTGAATGTAACCTAACGCTTGATTCACGGAAGGTGGGCGGCGGCGCTGTGCGTTCAGCACGCCTTGGAGATGTCGCTTTGTGACGAGAAGGTTGGTGCGTGAGGGCCCTGCCTCCGTTTGCTGAATCAGACGATCAAGCCTCCGCAGCTCCGGCTGCAGGGCTGTCTTCAGGTCGTAGTTCGGGTTGTTGACGGTAAGGGTGTAGGAGTTCGTACCGTCGGTCCCAACCTCGATGGACCGAAACAAAACCGTCGAATCCTCCGCCGGCACGGGCGTCACCCGCACCAGCCACAGGTTGCCGCTGAGCCATACGCTGAATCGAGTCCTCTGCTCGCGCCGGTCCAGGTCGCCGGAGTTCCCGTTGACGTACTCGAGGTCGCCTTCGAGGTGGACCGACGAGCGCGCGACCGTATCGAGGCGCTGCGGCGGAGGCGTGCGGCTGCCGGCCTGCAACGGGTTATTGGGCACCAGGGCCATCAGTGCGAGCCAGGAGGCCACTAGGACCCGAAGGCGGCAGAACGTGTCGCGCCACGCGGATCGCGCCCGCCGAGCGTACCATCCGCTGCGAGTTCCCTCGGAGGCATTCATCGAGTGTGGCGCCAGCGCAGCACCTTTTGGTGGATCAGGCCGGCGATGCTCCCACCGAGGAGGTAAACCAACAAGGCTTGCATGAGGCCGTCGAGCGTCGCCGGCGACAGCGGTAGGACGCTGGCAACTGTGCCCAGACAGCCGCACGGCCCGTGCCAGTCGAGTGCCCAGACACTCAGGCGATAGACCAAAATGGCGCCGGCGAGCCAGGCTACCCACGGCAGGATCAACTCGGGCCTCGGCCTTCCCAGGCAGGCAAGGCCGACACCCAACTCGGTCACACCGACCAGCACGAACAAATGATGAAGCGGGACGCCGAAAACCGGGTCCGTCGTCCGCAGCACCGTCGTTCCGCTGAAGGCGCTGAATACCTTTGCTGCGCCGGTGGCGGTCAAGGCTCCGCCGGCGGACCAGACGTATAGACGTGTCCAACTAAGGCGCGAAGTGCCGACGCAAAGCGCACCACTGCCCGACGCACCGGCAGACCCATGCTTCTCTCCGACGGGGGCCGGCTGCAACACAGTGTCGTGCGACGCGCTACCCCTGGATTCGCTCACCCGGTTGCTCCCTCCTCCCGGCCGTGCGCGACGCGGCCTCCTTGGCGCATGAGCGCCCGGCGTTCACCGGTTGGCACCGCCGCTCGCCACAGGCCCGCCTCGGACCCACAGCGCTTCTGGACTTCGCGTTTCACACCCCGGACTTGTCGCTTTGAGTCTCTCTCTCTCTCTCTCTCTCTCGTCAACAAAAATAATCGAGAAAAGTGAGTTTTTCGCATTTCATTGGTGTGCAACATCATACAGGCTGAAATCCGGCTCCGAGCCAGACGCGGCGCCCTGAGATTCACGCGGTCCCCTCCCGTAACAGGTCGCAGCCACGGAAGCCCCACTTGGCCGCCACCGCAATTGACTCGGCTCGGCGGCATGACGTGGCGCAGGCTGCGGTCTCGGCCATGAACCGCGACCCATACGCGACCTCGGCTTCCCCGCGCTGGATCGGTTCCACGAGCCGGGCGTAGTCTCCCGGGTCATACTCGAGGTCCGCGTCCTGGATGATCACTACCGGCGCGCGCAGCCGCCAGGCCGGTGCGAATGGCCGCCCCTTTGCCCCGGTTCGCCTCGTGGCGCAAGAACCGTACCCGCGGCTCCCGCCGGGCCCACGCTTCGAGCCGGTCCCCGGTGCCATCAGTCGAGCCGTCATCCACCGCGATCAGTTCCGCTACCACCGGCTCCGCCAACACCCGACCGATGATCGCGTCCACCGTTCCGGCCTCGTTGTAGCAGGGCATGATCACCCCCAGGCACGGCGCCGCGACGGCCACCGCTTCCGCGTGGCCCGACCCCCAGCCGTGGCCCGCTGAGTCGTGCGTGTCCTTCACCTTCCGCCCTCTGGCATGCGAGGATGGAGTTGGGGGCGCCCTGCCGCTCCCGCCCTGGCCCCGACGTGCCCGTGACCGCTGAAAACGTCCCTTCCCCCACCTCTTTCGCCTGGTTCGCGCGCTTCGCGGGCCACGTTCTCGCCCACCCGCCACCGCACCCGCAACAGCCGCCACGGCGTTGTCTGGTCCGCCAAGTGCGTGTTGGGCACCGTCGCCAAGAACACCGGCTGAAGCCCCTTCTGATACTGCCCCCGCCGCGGGCTCGCAAAGCGAATCACCCAGCCCGCCGCCGTGGACTTGATCGACTCCCGCTTCAGAAACTCCAAGCCCACTTTCGCCCGCCACTGGCGCGGATCCGGCGTGAAGGACGCCCTCCCCTCCGTCCGCACCTCCAGCTCCAGAAACGCCGGGTCATCGACGAACAGAATCACGCACGGCATCACCATGCCCCCGGGCGGCCCCCAGCCCGCCCCGTTGAAGGGAATGTGCGTCGCCACCGGGTCGTCAGGTGACGTGTAGCTCCCCGATCGGGGCACGTGGACCTTGAGCGGCGTTACCCGCTCGCGTGTCTGGACCTCCGCCCAGGTCAGTACTTGCGGCCCGCCGTAGGCGCTATCAGCCTGGCTGA
>JAJXTA010000260.1 GCA_021784265.1 bacterium
CGACGGTCCCACCGAGTGGGAGGCGGTGGAGGGCGAGCCGAGCCGCCGCGATTTTCCTTGCTGCCGAGTGTTTTAGCACGGAAGACTCTGGCTACAATGTATGGGTATCGGCACTGAGACGGCGCGTCTCTTGTTGGCCAGTGCGCGGGCAGGTGTCAGCTTCACGCGGAGTGTCACCATCGGCCGCCAGAATTACTTCTCCAGCCACGCTGAGACCTCCCGGCTGTTGCGCGAGTACGGGCGGCGGCCGGGGGATTATCCGCGGCTGTTGACGGGCCCGCGCGGCGGGCGCTATGCCGAGGTCTTCTTTGAGGCCCTGGGTGCGCGGCAGGTGGAGAGTCTGGATGCGTCCAATTACGAAGGCGCCACGATCGTCCACGACATGAACCAGCCCCTTCCGCGGCAGTGGGTGGGGCAGTTCGACGCGGTCTATGACGGGGGTACCGTCGAGCACGTGTTCAACTGCCAAGTGGCGCTCCGCAACTGCATGGAGTTGGCGAAGGTGGGGGGGCACGTGCTGATGACCACGCCGGCCAACAACTACTGCGGCCACGGCTTCTACCAGTTCAGTCCGGAGCTGTTCTTCCGCCTGTTTTGTCCCGCCAACGGCTTCGAACTGGAATGGCTGGTCGCGATGGAAGACGGCCCCCGCCACCGCTTTTACCAAGTGATGGATCCGGCCGTCATCCACGCGCGGGGTCCGGTCATTAACCCCTTTCCGGTCGCGCTCTACGTGCAGGCGCGGAAGGTGGGGGAGGTGCCGGCCGCCTGGACGACGCCGCAACAGAGCGATTACCGGACCACCTGGGAGGACCGGGCGGCCCAGGCGCGTCCGGCCGACCGAGTCGCGCCGCGGCGCGGCCTCCGTTCCGCGCTCGAAGACTTTCTCTTGGAACACCTGCCGCGGCTAAGCCGGGCCCTCGAGGCCTTCCGGTTCTGTCAGCTCAATCGGCAGTTTTCCTTTCGCAACCGGGCCGCGTTCAAACGGCTGGAGAAAACCCCCGCCGGGCTCAAACCTCGCCGCGGCTGAAGGGGCAGCGGAGCGCGGCCAAAGGAGGGGGCGCCCCGGCTCAAGCGGCCGGTTTGCCTGAGCTCAGACCCACCCAGCCGGCCAGCGCCAACCCGCCGAGCACCGCACCCAGGCTGACGTAGAACATGGCGATGGACGGTTCATAGCGGAACTCGACTTGGTGCGGGCCGGCGGTGAGGAACACGCCGCGGTTGACGAAGTTGCAGCGGAGCAGCGGGGCGGGCTGCCCATCCACACTCACATGCCAGTCCGGGTCGAACCGGTCGATCAGCAGGAGGACTCCCGGACGGTCGCTCCGGGTGCTCAACAAAATGTCTTTGGGGGTGTAGTGGAGAAACTCGACTGGGGTGGCGTTGGTGGGGAGGAGGCTGGGCGGAGCTGGCGTGGGCTGATCGACCAGGACCGTGCGCGCCGGGTCGAAGGCCGGGCTCGCCAGGTTGGTCAAGGTCTCCGCGTCGTTGGTGGTGACCTGCCAGTGGCTGTAGAGGGAGGCCCGGGGCAACGCCCCGCCATATTCGATCAGGGCGAAGGGGCCAGTAGTGTTGGTGACGACGGTGATCTCGCCGCTGAGGGTGTTGGTCAAGGTGAACCAAGTGTGGACGTGGAACCGGCGGAGTTGGGGGTCCCAGGTGCTGTTGATCACGTCCAAATAGCCGGCGAGCGAGAGCAGGTAGCGGGTGTTGGTCAGCTCGAAGAGCCGCGCGGCTTGGCTGCCGACGGCCTTGTTGAACGCGGCATAATCCCGCGGTACGCGCGGCAACTGGGTGAACTCGAGGGCTTGGACGTTGTAGTACTGGAACTGGTGCTGCTCCCACTGGTTAACGATATTGGGAAAGAACGCCAGTTGCGGGGGCATCTCGAAGTTCGGGACGGCGACGCGGCGCAGGTAGGGCCGGTCGCGGAGCAGGTCGAACAAGGGGTTGGTCGCGAGCTTCTCTTTGTAATCGTAATGCACGACCCACGGGGCGTCGGCGCGCATGAGGTCGAAGACCAGGACGACGCCCAGGAGGAGCAGCGCCCATTTGGCGCGCGGGCCGGCGAACGCGCGGCATTGCACCAGGGCCACCAGGCCTACGGCCACGATCAGGAACAGCAGATACCACCCCACGGCCGCCAGGCTGGCGTGGAAGATCGTGTCGGCCAGCTCCTGCTGGAAGCCGACGCCCTGGAGATAGTGGCTCATCTCGCTGCTGGAGCCGGCGTAGATCAAGCCGCCCACCATGCTGGCGATGACCCATCCCAGCGCCAGCCGCGTCCAGCGCCGGTCGGCGGGGCGGGCCGTGGCCCACCAGCTCTTCCAGTGGGCCCGCAGGGAGGCGAGCTTCTCCGCGGGCGCCTCCAAGCCCAGGCGGAAGAGACCCTGCAAGCCGTAGCCAAAGAGCACCACCAAGGCCACGCTCAGCGGGTGGAGGAACTTGATCGGATTACGGATGGTGGAGAAGTAGGGCAGGGCGAAGACGAACTGATAGAACGGGGCATAGCGACCAAACGAAAACAGCAGCGAGATCAAGGCGGCCCAGGCCCAGAAGCGGATCGTCCGCCGTTCCCCGGGAGTGAAGGGCGAGTCGGTTTTACGCAGCGCCTGGGCGATCGCCCAAGCCGCCAGCAATAGCACCAGGATCCCGCCATAGAACCCCGCTCCGGAATGGCGGGGGATACCCTGGTGGTGGGTTTCCCAGCCCGGGGTCTGGCCGACGGCGCCCCAGTAATTCCCGCCGTCGGGCGTGTCCATCCGGTAACCAAACAAGCCTGGAACGAGGATGCCCAGGGTCTCGACTTTGGGGAGGCTCCATTGGGTCGCAAAATCCCACCGTTCGCGGCTGCTCTTCTGGGGTTCTTCCATCCCCACCACGCCCTTGATTTGGGTGCCGATGAGGGTGGTCAGCACTTGGGCGGCGAGGACGGCGGCGCACACGGCGATCACCGCCGTGCGAACCGCGCCCCAAGCCAACCGGCGCGTCGAGGAGCCCCGTTCGCCCCAGGCCTGGTACATCACGTATGCGGCCACGTAGATGCTGAAGATGGCCCCGTTGTCGAAGCCTTCCATGATGGCCATGCCGAGGGCCAGGCCCCCCAGAATCGTGGCGCGGCCCCAGCCTACGCGCGGCCCGGAAATCAGGGCGGCCAGGGTCAGAAACCAAGCCGCGACGGCCAGCGGCAGCGTGCCCAAGCCCCAGCAGGCATAGGAGAAGAAGTCCGAGTTGAGCATTGCCGCCAGACTACCCAGCAGGCAGACCGCCGGCCTGAACCCGCTCCGGCGGAAAAACAGCCACGCGCTCAACCCCAGCGTCAAGAGCGTGATGGGCGTGTAGAATTTGGCGAACCCCACCGGCTGCAGCAGCCACAGACAGAGATAGGTCAGATCGGGGAAGCCGCTGCCCCCAGACCCGCCCAGCCAGTTAAGGTCCTGCCAGATGCCCCGGAATCCGGCGGGGAAGGCGCGGCAGGCCGCGGCGTTGGCCGCCAGGGGGCCGTCATTGGCGAAGAGGACCTGGTTGGCCTGGAACACGCTCGAGAAGAGGAGCGCCAGCAACCCGCCCAGGAGAACGAGGGTCCAGACGAAACCGCGGGTGCCGGCGCGCGGCGCTTCCAAGGCTGCACTGGCCGAACCCGCGGCCGCCCCGCTGACTTCGCCTCGCTCCAGGGCGTTGGGGGGTGGCCCCGCTCCTGGCGTGGTGGGGCCGACACCGGCGCGGGCGGAACGGCCCGCGTTCGAGCCTTTGCGCGGAGGGGACTTGCTCATGGCTCCTCAGCCGGTCCCGCGTCGGGGGCGGCGTCTTCCAATTGATGAATCGAGCACAACCACCGCAGGGATTTACCCGATCCCAGCCCGTCATGGGAAGCAAAATGGCAGCGGACACGGATCGAGCCGTGGGAGGCGACGGGAGCCACGCCGAGCGGCGTGCCAGCCGGTCCCTGCGCCCCGCTCGCGGAGTAGAGGATTACCTTTGGTCAGCGGCGCCCTTAGGTCACCCGCTCGCCGCGTTGTTCTTGGCGTGGGTGCCCCTGTAAAAGAGGCGCAGGCCAAGAGCGGCCAGCCACCGGGGGAGGCACCGTCGCGCCGTCGCCTCGGCGGTGCGCCGGGCCACCCGCCGAACCAGCAGGGCGGTGAGGAAGCGCCGGTGTTCGGGGCGGGCGACCACCCGGAGCACTGGCCAGCCAAAGGCCCCCAGGATGCCGCTGGCGGCGATGAGCGGGGCGGCATCGGCGTAACGGTCGGTTCCGAGTAATTCGAGGATGCGGGTGATCACCTCCCGCCGCTCCCCGCGCGAGCGGGCCGTATTATAGTACGAGGTGGGGGAGAGGTTGAAGGTGGCGAGAACGTCGGGGCAATGACAGATGCCGTGGCGAAACCCGACCACGTAGGCGCCGAACCAGTCGGAGAACCAGCGCAGTTCGGGACGCCAGGCCCCCGCCGCCACCAACGCCGAGCGCTTGAACACGGCGTTGGGACCCGAGATCGCGAGTTTGCCCCGCCGCCCGAGGGCGACCAATTCGGCGGGGGAGAGGTAACCGGGGCGGGGCGGCATGCCCGCCCCGAAGAGCCAGGTCAGTCCCGTGGCCGTATCGTGCCATTGGCACACGCTGCTGCAGAGGCCGGCCTGGGGATGGGCCTGGAGCAGGCGCAACGATTGTTCCAGGAGGCCCGGTTTGACCTCGTCGTCCGCGGCGGAGAAGAAGACGTAATCACCCGTCGCGAGCTCGAGGCCGCGGTTCATGGTGGGGTTGACGCCCAGATTGCGCTCGTTGCGGTGGAGACGCAGGGCCGGGTGGGTCTGCGCTAAGGCGGCCAAGACCTTCAGGCTGTCATCGGTCGAGGCATCATCCACCACGATGACCTCGTGCGGGCGCAGGGATTGGTGCAGCAGCGCCTCCAGGCATCGCGGCAGGAAGCGGGCATGATTGTAGTTGGGAATGATGACTGAGACGGACGAGTCAGGCATGGGCGCGGCGGAAGCCCGGGCAAGCGGGGCCAGAGGCCGCGGGAGAGCGTCCCCCCGGCGCGGGGCCGGAGGGCGACGGGCCGGCGGTCTGGAAATGCACTTTACTTCCGAACACTCTGTCTTACCCTAAAGGCCGTTCGGGGGCCGTCAAGCCGAACCAACCGGCCTCGGAGGTCCCCGGGGGGCGTGGGCGAGGCCCGGCCCACAGGCCAGGAACTTCGCTCGGCGGCCGCCGCCGCGGGTGAGTGCACGGCCCGTCGCGCGCATTATGGCAGAAAGAATATTCGTCCTGGGCAGCAATTCGTTTTCGGGCGCCAGTTTCGTGGCGTCGGCTCTGGCGCACGGCCACGAGGTCGTGGGCGCCAGCCGCTCGCCCGAGCCGCACCCGGCCTTTCTGCCCTACCGGTGGGAGACGACTCCCGAGCAGGCGGGCCGCTTCCGGTTCGAGCAATTGGACCTGAACCACGAC
>JAJXTA010000261.1 GCA_021784265.1 bacterium
GAGGGCCGGGGGCACACAAGCCCCAGCACATGGGGTAACACCCTTCCTGGTCCAACCGTGCCTCGGCTCAGGTGGCAGGGTTGGTGGAGGCCTCCCGGCCGGTGGGGGCGCCATGGCGCCTGCCCCAGGGGCGCGCCGCCGAATGCGTTTTGACAGTGCGCTCATCTGTTTTTACCGTGGGCCGAACACGTGAATCCAACCTACCTATGACCCCCACCCCTCGGACGATCTCCCGACGTTCATTTGTCGCCCAAACCACTCGCGCCCTGGCGATGGGCGCGGCGCTGGCCCCGCTTGCCGCCAGGGCGGCCGCGGCCCGACCCGGGCGCTGGCGGGTCGCGTGTCGCGACGCGCACTTGAGCGCCACCGGCCAGCCGGACTGTTGGGCGGCGATGCAGTTCCTCGGTGTCGATGGGGTCGAGGTCAACGTCAGTACCGGCATGGTTTGCCCGAACCTCGTCCAGGCGGGTGAATCCTACCGGCTGGATTCTCCGGCCGCCCTCCAGCGCCTGCGCGACGACCTGGCGGCGCACGGGAGGGTGATCACCGCGCTGCTGATGGCCAACCGGTTCGACGAACAGCTCGACCAGGAGCTGGCCTGGGGCCGGCGCGTGGTGGCGGCGGCGCAGGCGCTCGGGATCAAGGCCGTCCGCATCGACGTCGCCCCCCGCACGACCCCGCGCGACCAGTTCCTGCCCGTCGCCATTCACGCCTGCAAGGCGCTGTGCGCCCTGGCCGAGGGCACCCCCGTCCGCTTCGGCATCGAGAACCACGGCAACACTACCAACGACCCGGAGTTCCTCGCCCGGCTGTTCGACGGGGTGGGCTCCACTCACCTCGGGCTGACCCTCGACACGGCCAACTTCTACTGGTACGGCCATCCGCTGGACTCGCTCTACGGGATTTACCAGCGCTTTGCCTCCCGGATGGTGCACACCCACTGCAAGAATATCCACTATCCCGCCGACCGCCGCAACGCCCCGCGCCCAATCGGGTGGGAGTACGAGCGTTACGCCTGTCCGCTGGCGGAGGGGGACATCGACTTCCACCGGCTGGTGACCATTCTCCGCCGGGCGCATTACCCTGGGGACCTGTGTGTCGAGGACGAGTCCCTGGGCCGGTTCCCCGCCGCGCAGCGCGGCGCCGTGCTCCAAAAGGATGTCGCTTTCCTCCGCGCCTTGGACGTGTAACGCCCCGCCAGCCCCCGCGCCGGTGGGTGCGCCGGAGGAGCCTGGCAAGCCGCGGCGGGGCGGGCGGGCGGCGCGGCCGCCGGTCAGACGCCCGCATGGCTCCCGCTGCCCCGGGGATGGCGGTGGCCCCCGCGTTGCTGGGCTTGAACTGCGGCCCCGCGCCAGCGAGACTATGCGCACACGGCATGAATCCGATCCTGCCTGACCAGCGGCGCGTGGGGCGAGCGGGGCTGTATCTCGCCTTCGGCACGGCGTCGTTTACCCTCTGCTTCGCCGCCTGGGGTTTGGTCGGGGCGTTCGCCCCTGGCTTTCGAAAGGAGTTGGGCTTATCGAGTACAGAAACCGCCTTTTTGGTGGCGGTGCCGGTGTTGCTGGGGGCCGTGTGCCGCGTCCCGGCGGGGATGCTCACCGACCGGTTCGGCGGCCGGTTGATCTTCGCCCTGCTCATGGCCGTCAGCGCGGTGCCCGCCTGGCTGTTGCCGCAGGCCCACACCTATGCCCACCGGCTGCTGGCCGCCTTCTGCCTCGGTTTGGCCGGGTCTTCCTTCGCGGTCGGGGTGGCGTTCGTCTCCCGCTGGACCCCGGCGGATCGCCAAGGTGGCGCGTTGGGCGTCTATGGTTTGGGCAACATCGGACAGTCGGCGGCGGTCTTCCTGGGGCCGGTGCTGGCGGGCGCGGTGGGAGGGTGGGAGAACATCTTTCGGGCGACCGCGGTGTTGTTGGTGGGGTGGGCGGTGGTGTTTGGGCTGGTGGCGCGGAACGCCCCCCAGGCGCCGCGCCCGAGCGGGGTCAAGGCCATGCTGGCCGTGTTGGCCCGGGAACGGTTATGTTGGGCGCTGGCGGCATTTTATTTCCTGACCTTCGGCGGGTTTGTCGCCTTTGCCATCTACCTGCCCACCTTGTTACGGGATCAATTCGGCCTGAGTGCGGCCGATGCCGGCTTCCGGGCGGCGGGTTTCGTGGTCTTGGCCACCCTGTTGCGCCCGGTGGGAGGCTGGCTGGCGGATCGCATCGGCGGCGCCCGGGTATTGGCGGGGGTGTTCCTCGGGATCACCGTCTTCGCCTTGCTCTTGGGGTGGGCGGCCTTGGCGCCCTTTACCGTCGGCGCCCTGGGGTGCGCGGCGCTCCTCGGCTTGGGCAATGGAGCCGTCTTCAAGCTGGTGCCGCAGTATTTCCCCAAGGAAACCGGGACCGTCGGCGGTTTGGTCGGCGCGCTGGGCGGGTTGGGAGGCTTCTTCCCCCCACTGGTGCTGGGCTTTTTCCGGCAGCGCCTGGGGGTGGACTGGCCCGGCTTTGGCCTCCTGGCCGCCACCGCCTTGCTCCTCTGGTGGGTCAACCACCGGGTGTTTGTCCCGCGGCAAGAAGCCCTCGAGTTATCCCTCCCCGCCGAGCTAACCCGCACCGCCGACCGCTGGCGGGCCGGGGCGTGGGCGACGATGTGGACGGGGATGCTCATCGCCGCGATTGTGGTTGGGTCGCGCAACTTGCAGAACCTGGACGCGGCCCTCGTCGTCTATACGTTCGCCACGATCTTTGCCACCTGGGGAGTGGCCTATCATTATTATGTTTGGCTCCAGAAGCCGCCGACCAAGGTCTATTGGCGGCGGGGTTGGCAACTCTTCCGTGCGCGTGGGCTCGTGCCCAGCCTGGGGCGGACCACCATTCTGGCGAGCCGACATCTCCTCTGGCAGACCTTCATTCTCCACCGCTCACGCTTGCGCTGGTGGATGCATCAGTGCCTCTTTTGGGGGTGCCTGTTGGCCGCCGCGATTACCTTCCCGCTCGCGTTCGGCTGGGTCTATTTCGCCACCCCACCGGACGACCAGATGACCTATATCACCTACCTCTTTGGCTTCCCGGTCTTCGCCTTCAAAATCCGGACGGTGCTGTCGTGGGTGATTTTTCACGGGCTGGATTTCGCGGCGCTGTTGGTCTTGGCCGGGATCGGGTTGTCCCTCTGGCGCCGGTTGCGCGACCAAGGGGCGCAGGCGGTCCAATCGTTTGCCTTGGATTTCCTCCCGTTGATCCTGCTGTTTGCCATCGCGGTCACCGGGCTGGCACTGACGGTCTCGACGCTGTGGTTGCGGGGCGCGTTCTATTCCTTCGTGGCCATTCTCCACGCCATCACCGTGGTGGCGGCCCTGGTCTATCTGCCGTTCGGCAAGTTCTTTCACATTTTCCAACGTCCGGCGCAACTGGGGGTGAAGCTGTACCAGGAGGCCGGCGAAGCCGGCGAGGGGGCCGAGTGCGCCCGGTGCGGCGAGCGCTTCGCCTCCCGCATGCATTTGGCCGACCTGAAGGAGGTGTTGCCGCAGGTCGGGTTTGACTACACCTTGCCGGGGCCGGCGGGGCACTGGCAGCAACTCTGCCCGGCGTGCAAACGCAAGACCGTCGCCGCCGCCCAGCTCCGGCTCAAGGAGGCCGCTCATGGCTAAGCTACCGCAGTCCACCGAGGCCCTGGTCGCTTGCTACGGGCCGCACCTCAATTACCTGCCGCCCGGCGGGTGGAGCGAGGAATCCCGGCATCCGCCCGAACGACTGGTGCGCACCCATTGTTGTTTCTGCGGCCAGCAATGCGGCATCCAACTCAAGGTGCGGGCCAACCAAGTGATCGGCTTCGAGCCGTGGGAGGAGTTCCCCTTCAACCGCGGCATGCTGTGTCCCAAGGGGGTCAAACGCTATCTGCAAAGCACGCACCCGGACCGGTTGCTCGACCCGTTGCTCCGCACCGACACTGGGTTCCGCCCCGCGACGTGGGAGGAGGCTTTGGCGTTCACCGCCCGCCGCCTGCGGGAGGTCCAGGAGCGTTTTGGCAAGGACGCGGTGGCCGTCTATGGCGGGGCGTCCCTGACCACCGAGAAGTCCTATCTGTTGGGCAAGTTCGCCCGGGTGGCGCTGGGCACCCGCCACATCGATTACAACGGCCGCCTCTGCATGGTCTCGGCCGGCACCGCCTACAAGCTCGCCTTCGGGGTCGATCGCGCCCCCAACCCCTGGAGCGACATCCCCCAGGCGCAGGTGTTGCTCCTGGCGGGGGCCAATGTGGGCGAATGCGCGCCGATCACCACCGACTATATCTGGCGGTGCCGCGATCAAGGCGGGCGGCTCATCGTGATCGACCCGCGGCTGACCCCGATCGCCCGCAATGCCGATCTCTACCTGCCGGTCAGGCCCGGGACCGACGTGGTGCTGTTGATGGGCTTGCTTCATGTCGTGTTGCGGGAAGGGTTGGAAGACCGGCCCTTTATCGAACAGCACACCACCGGGTTCGCCGCGGTCGCGGCTTCGGTCGGGCCGTACACGCCGGAGAAGGTGGCCGAGATGTGCGGGGTGCCCGCGGGGGCGGTGGAGCAGGCGGCTCGTTGGTTTGGGGAGGCGGACCGGGCCGTCGCCCTGCATGCCCGCGGCATCGAGCACCATTCCAAAGGGGTGGAGAACTGCTCGGCGATCATCAACCTCTGTCTGGCCACCGGCAACATCGGACGCGAGGGCGCCGGGTGCATGATGATCACCGGGCAGGGCAATGGCCAGGGAGGGCGCGAGCACGGCCAGAAATGTGACCAACTCCCCGGCCAGCGCCAGATCAACGATCCCGCCGCCCGCCGCCATGTGGCCGGGGTGTGGGGCATCGCCCCGGAGGAGATTCCCGGCGCCGGTTACACCGCTGTCGAAATCATGGAGGCCATCCATCGGGGCGAGATCAAGGCTCTGCTCTCGATCTGTTTCAATCCCCTGGTCTCCCTGCCCGACGCCCAGTTCACCCGGGAAGCCCTCGAACGCCTCGAGTTCTTCGGCGTCGTGGACTTCTTCCTCTCCGAGACCGCCCGGCATGCCGATGTCGTGCTCGCCGGCAGCCTCCAGGAGGAGGACGAAGGGGTGGTGGCTAACGTCGAAGGGCGCGTCCTGCACATCCAGCGGGCCGTGGACCCGCCGGGCAACGCGCGGGTCGATTGGACCATCTATTGCGACCTGGCCAAACGCCTCGGCAAAGCCGCGCATTTCAGCTACCGGAGTTCACGCGAGATCTTCGACGAACTGCGGGAAGCCTCGCGCGGCGGGCACGCCGACTACTACGGCATCACCTATGAAAAAATCGACCGGCAGATGGGCGTCTTCTGGCCCTGTCCGACCCTCGAGCATCCCGGCACCCCGCGGCTCTTTGCCGATGGCCGGTCGTTCCATCCCGACGGCAAAATGCAGTTCGTGCTCTCGCCCTACCGCGAAAGTGGCGATCC
>JAJXTA010000262.1 GCA_021784265.1 bacterium
GCTGACACCAGCCCGCAGTCGCGCGGGCGCGGGCGGCGGGGCGTTCCCCGCCGGCTACGCGGCCTGCTTGGCTTTGCGCTGGAGGATGACCGCCACCCCGGGATGGAGATCCGCGAGGCACTCGGGACAGAGCGACAGACTCAAGCGCGCCGGCAGGTACGTCACCGGTTGTTCGCCCAACACCTCCGAGGGGCCGGCGACGCAAATCCGGTGGCAGTGACTACAAATGTAGCGCCAGCCGGGCAGGGCCTGGAGGTTCTCCGCGACGGCTTCTGGTGGCGCACTTGGGTTGAATCCATTCATAAGGTGGAAGGTGAGGAAGGCGGTGAGGCCGGCAGGTAATAGAACTCGCTGGGCTCACCCACTAAACGCGCCAAGCGCTCTTGCGGGGCTTCGGCGAGCAGGTCGCGCAACGTGCTGAGCAGCATGGGAAAATCCAGCGGCTTCTCCATCAGCGCCCCCACGCCCGCCGCCACCGAGGGCAGGAGCTGGTTGGGCCGGGCGGTGGTGATGATGATGGGGAGCAAGGGCTCGCGATGGGTGAGCTCCGCGTACACCTCCCACCCGCCTTGCCCTGGCAGGTTGAGGTCCAACAAGACGGCGTCGATCCAGGTGGCCGCCGCTAAGCGGACCCCTTCCTCGCCGCTGGGCACCGCGAACACGGCATAGCCTTCCATGGTCAAGACGCGGGTGAGTGACTCCCGCACCACGTGATCATCCTCGATCAAAAGAATCCGCTTACGCATAGGGTTTATTCCTACGCCAACGAGAGCAAGAGTCGCGCCAACCGGGCGCGCACCCACCGCTTGTTGACCCCCAAGCACTTAAGCCCACGCGTCGGATTCGGCTGCGCCCAACCTGTTTACCTGCTATATTGGCCCGCTAACGAAATGAACACCTCGGAGCCGAAGCCATGAATTCTGCCGGGCGCATACTGATGATCGAGGACGACGCCGCGTTGGCGGGCGCGCTGCAACGCGTCCTGCCCGACGACGGCCATCACGTCGAATGGGAACAGCGGGGCGACCGGGGTCTGGCCCGGGCGCAGGCCGAGCGCTTCGATGTTGTCTTGACCGATTTGCGCCTCCCGGGCCTGGACGGCCTGGATTTGGTGCGGGAGTTGCACCAAGCCAGGCCGAAGCTCCCCGTCATCCTCATGACGGCGCACGGGACCACGGCGACGGCCATCGAGTCGATCCGCCTGGGGGCGTACGACTACGTGTTGAAGCCGTTCGACATGGTGGAGTTTCTAGCGCTGGTGGCCAAAGCGGTGGCCAGCAGCCGGCTCATGTCCGAACCGGTCGGCTTGGGCGCCATCGAGGCCGGGAGCGACAACCTCATCGGCAGCAGCCGGGCCATGCAAGCCATTTACAAGGAAGTCGGCCGCGTGGCCGCCCGCCCGGTCAACGTCTTGATTCAAGGGGAGACTGGGACGGGCAAGGAGCTGATCGCCCGCGCCCTCTACCAGCACAGTGAACGGGCCCACGCCCCGTTCGTGGTGGTCAATTGCAGCGCCTTGCCCGAGACGTTGCTCGAGAGCGAACTCTTCGGCCACGAGCGGGGCGCCTTCACGGGGGCGGACGCGCGCCGCATCGGACGCTTCGAACAGGCCAACCGCGGGACCATCTTCCTGGACGAGATCGGGGAGATGAGCTTGTTCGCCCAAGTGAAGCTGTTGCGCGTGTTGCAGGAGCGAGTCTTAGAGCGGCTGGGCGGCCGGGAGACCATTCCGGTGGACGTGCGCGTGATCGCCGCGACGCACCGGGACTTGGAGGCGGCGGTGCGGCAGGGCCGTTTCCGGGAGGACTTGTACTACCGGCTCAACGTGGTGCTGATCCGGTTGCCCCCCTTGCGCGAGCACGCCGAAGACATTCCGGACCTGATCCAGTATTTCTTGCGCAAATATGGGCCGGAACTCGGGGGGGACTCGGCGACGATCCAGCCGGAGGCGGTGGCCTTGCTCCGCCCTCAGCCCTGGCCGGGCAACGTGCGCGAGCTGGAGAACGTGGTGCGCAAAGCGCTGTTGCTGGCCCGCGGCTATCCTATCAATGCCGACCATGTCCGGACGGCGCTGGCCAAAAGCACGGGCGTGGCTGCCACCCACGACCAGTCCCTGCGCGACTACGTGCGCGAGTTGCTCCAAGCGGCGCAGTTGGGGGAAGTGCGGGACCCGCACCTGCGGCTGCTGGAGAGCGTCGAGCGCGAGCTCTTCAGCCAAGCCATTCAACTCGTGAAGGGGAACCAAGCCAAGGCGGCCCGCCTGCTGGGGGTCTCGCGCTTGACCATGCAGAAGAAGCTGCTCCGGTTCGGGCTCCACCCGGGCCAACAGGAGCCCGGGGCGTGAGCCCCGCCGGCGGTCAGCACTCGAACTGTTCCGCGCGGCGGAGGCCCCATTTGAGCGGGAGCCCGCCGACGGCCAGGGAGAGGAGGGCGAAGGCGAGCCAACTGCCGGCCATCAGCCGCCACGAGGGCAGGCCGGCGCGCACCCAGGGTGAGCCCGCGGCCAGGAGGATGACCGCCACCACGATATAGAGGAAGCTGATCACCAGGCAGAACGTGCCCCCGAAGCCGCTGACGATCTTGCTGGGCTGATCCTCCTTGAAGTTGGGATAGAGCGTGCCCAGGCCCGTGGCCAGGGCGTTGAGGGTTAGGGTCATCACCACCACGCCACCGGTGAGATAGAGCGTTCGTTCCCAGGGGAGTTTCAACAGGTGGCACGAGGCTAGGATCAGGGCCAGGGTCAGGCTCAGGGTGGCCACCGTGCCCAACGCGAACTTGATGAGCACCACCCGCGGCAGGCCTACGGGCGCCAAGCCCACGATCCACAGGCGTTTGCCTTCCAGCGAGAACTGGGGATAGACAAAACGGGTGGTGAGCGTGGCCAGGTTGAGCGAGCACGCCCCGAGGTTCAGGTAGGAAACCAGATAGAGCCAGAAGGGGCTGTTGAGCTGACGGGTGAACTGGCGGAGGTTAAGGATGTAGGCCCCCAGCAGGCCCAGCAACACCAGCGTCTGCCCCCACTGGGCGGTATCCCGCCAGAAGACGAGGATGTCCTTGATCACCAAGGCGCGGGTATCGGCGCGTCCCCGTCCGGGGTTGCCTGCCAGGCGCTCGAGCAGGCCCGGGCCGAAGGCAAACCGCCGGCGCCGGCGTTCCCAACTCCGGAACCACCCCCAGCGGGCAAACACGCTGCCGCGGCTCTGGGTGGTCGAGGCGGCTTGGTAGAACGCGTTGCCCATCACGGTGCAAAGCAGGGTGCCAAAAAACAGCGCGTAGCTCAGCAGCACCAAACCAAAAAAACCGGCGGCGGCCAGGGCCCCGTCCGCCCATTGTTGCACCCCGGCGGAGAGCCAGTAACTAGGCAGGAGGGGGAATTGAGCGAAGCGGGTGCGTTGGAGGAGCCGGTCCAGGACGGTCAAGACCCGCGTCTCGAGCTGTTCGTCGGTCACCGGCTCGGGGCGGAGCCAGAAGCCGGAGGCGACCACCAGCCCCACCACCAGGACCAACGCGGCGACTTGGAACCCGCGGCGATCCAAGAACCGTGCCAGATTCACCGCCAGCCACGCCCCGGCGGCACCGGGCAGGATAATGAAGAGCACAATGAAGCCGATGGTCGCCGGGTAAAAGTGCCACGGCACCCGCCGGGTCAAGCCGTAGGCCGCCAGCAGCGGGGCCACCAGGAACAAAAACGCCCACGAAGCCAGCACGGTGGATTCGATGAATTTCCAGCGGAAGATAATCTGCGGCGACACCGGCAGGGGCAGGAGAAACGTCGTCTCCCGATTGCGGAACAGGTTCGTATAGCTGATGACCAGGTTGCTCAGCAGCAGCAGGATGAACAAGAGCGCGAACAGGAGAAAAATCAGCCGCTCGACCAGCACCTCGCCCAACCCGGGAAACGTGGCGGCGAACTTGAGCCCCTTATAGAACAGCAGGAACGCCATCGCCAGGTACCCACCCAGGAAAAGCCCGATTAGCCCCGTCAGGAGGCGGGACTGGCGGCGAACGGCCAGCAGCCGCCGCCACGCCTGCAAGAGGTTGACCCACACCAACAGCCGCAACGGAGCGGGCGGGCTGGAGGGAGCCAAGCCGGGACTCATGCCGCCGGGGCCCGCTCCGCGTGCAAGTTGGCCTCTTGGGCGGTCAGGGAGAGGAAGGTCTGTTCGAGCGCGCCGGTGGCGCCACTCCGCTGGCGCAACTGCTCTCGCGTGCCCAGGGCGATCAGCCGCCCCTGGTGCATGATGCCGATGCGGTCCGCCAGCTCCTCCGCCACGCTAAGTTGATGCGTGGAGATGAAGACGGTCATGCCCTGGCGGGAGCGCTCCTTCAGGAGGTCCTTCAACACCCGGGCGTGATGTGGGTCCAACCCCACCATGGGCTCGTCCAGGACGAAGACCTCCGGGGCGTGAAGCAGGGCCGCGGCGATGGCCACCCGCTGGCGGGTCCCTTGGGAGAGCCCCTCGATCGCTTTGGCCAGAAAGGGCTCGAGGTTGAACCGGGCGACCAACTGGCGCGCGGCGGCCTGGAGGCGGTCTTCCTCCATGAGAAAGAGCTGGCCGCTGAAGCGGAGGAACTCCCACGGGGTGAGCTTGTCGTATAAGAACGGAACGTCGGGCACATACGCCAACCGCCGGCGCGCTTCCAGCGGCTGCGTCTGCACGTCCCACCCCGCTACCCGCGCCGCCCCGGCGGAGGGTTTCACCAGCCCGGCGATCAGTTTGATGGTGGTGGTTTTGCCCGCGGCGTTGGGCCCCAGCAGGGCGAAGAACTCGCCGCGGGCGACGGTCAGGTTCAGGTCCCGCACCGCGACCAGCTCGCCGAACCGTTTCGAGAGGTGGATCAGCTCGATCATGATTGGCTACCAGGCGGCCAGGCTCTCGTTGACCAGCACGACGTCGTTGGGCAGCTCGACGCGGAGAATTTCGCCTACCCGGCTGACAAACACCACCGCCTGGTACTTGTCCAGCAAGCGCAGCCGCAAGCGGTACGCCCGGGTGTTGGCCTGGCCGATCTTGAGCCAGTCACGGCGGGCCTCCCATTGCAGCCCGAGGGCCAGGGCCGGGGCGGCATTCGTGGCGGCGACCGGCAAGGCGATTTGTTGCCACCAGCCCAGGCTCACCGGCAGGCCCAGCGCGGCGAGGAGTTGGTCGGGTTGCCGCAGGTCGGCGAAACGGAAGTGGCGTTCCCAACCCTGCTGCGGATCATCCAGGCGCAAGCGAACGGTTTCCGCGGTGGCATCGGCGGCCACCTCCAGGACCGTGGGTCGTTGGAGCAGACGCAGGCTCATGCTGCGCCAAGCCTGATTCGTATCGAAATCGGCCCGCCAGCTCATCCGAAATCGCTGCAGCGGCGGGTCCGCGCTCACGCTGCCCTCCAGCGCCAGGCTGTAGCCGCTCAGCCGGCCTACCCGTCCCTCCAGCT
>JAJXTA010000263.1 GCA_021784265.1 bacterium
TCTACGGACAAGTAGATGTAGGTCTCACAGCTGCTTGACTACCCAGAGCAAATCATTCCCAGTTCCAGGACTTGGAAGATCCTATCGCCGTTAATCAGCCCGCTGACATGATTGCCGGCAATGATCCCGGGCCCGATCAAGTGGGAGACCGAGCGCAGGAATTGCGGGTCGGTCACCGGGTAGCGGTGGTCGATGCGGTACTGGATGCCTTTGCCGCGGAAGTCGGAGCAGCCAGTGATGAGGCCGAGGGCAGCCAAGAGGCTCACGCCGCGGAGCCACCGCCGGAAACCCCGGGCCGCCGCCGGGGCCGATCCCGGCGCCGGCGCCCACGGCGGGGGCTCCGCCGCGACGGGGTTTCCCCGCGTTCTGCGGGGCGACACGACTGCCTCGCTGCGCATGGGGCCGAAATATGCGCTTGCGTTGGGCACGGCGAAAGTCAATTCTCAAGGTGGTTTAACTGGGACAAGCGGCCGGGCCGTTTTGCCCGGGCGACACCCCGGACCGCGGGGTCTAGGGTAGTGGGGAGAGGCCCGAGGCGCTCGGGGTCGGGTGGGTGCCCTTCCCCAGCACCGGTGCGGCCCCGGCTTGGGTTGGGGAATCAAGCCCAGGCGCACTGAGGAAGTTGGTGGCGTTGGTCTTTGTAAAGACTTTGTAATAAATGGATTGCGAATCAAGCACTCCTCTGGCGCGGGAGTTGCTGATACTGTAGTGGCTACGGATGGCCCCAGCAAGGGTCCGGCCGGTGCGACACTGACGTTAATTTGACTGCTGCCATGAAAACTTTCCGAAGGCTCTTTACCGTGGGCGCCTTGGCCTTGGCGTTGGGCCTGGGGAGTCTGGTGGCGCGGGGTGCCGGCACCAACACCGTCTCCACCCCAGGAACTCCTGCCCAACCCCCGCACCGCCCTCCTTCCGGCGATAAACATCAGCGGACCGATCTGCCAGCCGAGGTCAAACAGTTGATGGACCAGTACCGGCAGGCGGCCAACGCCTTCCGGGACAAGCAGAACCAACTGGCCAAACAGCTCAAGGATGCCACCGCCGAGGAACGGGATCGGATCAAGGACCAGCTCATCGTGGCCCGCCAACAGTTCCGCGACCTCCAGCTCATGCGTGAGCGCGAGATCCGCGATCGGCTCAACGATCTGCGCAACCAATTCATGAACCAGCGCGACCAGGTGATCAACGCCGCGCAAAGCCAGATCCGCGATCACCGGGGCCGCTGAGCGCCAGGGGCGCACCCACGGAATCGGCGTTTACGCCGACCTCCTCCGCGGGTAGAAGAGGGGCCAGGCGACCATGTCGGGTTGCCTGGCCTTTTTTTTTGATGTTCACGCGCTCCAGACCGCGGCGGGAGGTTGCCTCGAGCAGATTGGCGTTTCGAGGCCTGGGGCGTTCCGAGAGGGACGGCTCGGCTTCCCAGGATTCCGCCGCGGGGCCGCCTCCTCTGGGGCGGGTCGAGGCGACACCAACCTTTGACCGGCACAGGCAGGAGGCGGACGGTCGCGGTCGATTGCCCCCGCCGGTACCTTGGACCCGCGGGTTGGCTCCCTGGGGGCCACGGCCTTGGGTGGTGGGATTGCTCGCCGGGCTGCTGGCGGGAACCACTGCGGTCGCGGCTACTCTGGACGCGGCGGTGAGCGCGGATACCGCGGCTTCCACCTCAACCGCCGCCAGCCTGTTACCACCGGGCATTTCCCTGTGGAACACCAGTCTGGAGGTGCGCGGTGCGGCGGGTTACAAGGACAACGTGTTCCTCTCCCATCTGGGGGCCATCGACAGCGCGTTTTGGCTCACGGACCTGGACTTCTTCGCCTTTCGCCTCCCGGTCGATGGGACGGAGGTTACCTTCCTGTTCAGCGGCGAGGACCGGCGGTTTCTGACAATGCCCCAGCCGCACAAGGAGCAGACGTTCCTGGCCGATGCGGCGGTGAAGAAGGACTACGGCAACGGATGGCACACCGGTATGGAGCTGGAGTACAGCTACGTGGATGAGGTCTTTGACGTGTCGGCGACCGGCATCGAGTTGGGGCCCATCCCGGTGCGTGGCCAGGGCCTCGCCCTCCGGCCCAGCGTGCGCCGGGACTTGGGCGACTCGGTCGATGCCGAGTTGGAGTTCGACCTGGAGCGGCAGTATTTCTCCAGTCCCCTGGACGACTATTGGAATGGCGGTCCCAAGTTGACCCTGCGCCGCAGCTATGGCACCCGCTCGGAGGTCGCTCTCAGCTACGAGGTCACCCGCCTCTACTACGACACCCGCCTCCAAACGACGCAGGAAGGGGTGCTGTTGCCGGGCACCGGCTTGGCGTTCGAGATCCAACGGATCGAATTGGACTGGCGGCACCACTGGGATGCGGAGCGGCGCTTCCGCACCGTGCTCAAGCTGGGGGCCGAACTCAACCGCGACAACGGCGGCGGTTACTTCGACTTCAAGCGCTACTACGCCTCGGAGGAGTTCCGGGTGCGGTGGGCCGGGTGGGAGCTGCGGCTGGAAGGAGGGCTCAATTTCTACGATTTCTACTCGCAGCCTCTGAGCCTGACCGACCTCTCCAATCGGAGCAAATTCGGGGTGATGGCCAACTGCCGGCTCGAAAAACACCTCACCCAAAAACTCTCCTGGTTCGCCCAATACGAGCACGAGCACTGGCTGGCCAACCTGGACCTGGACAAATTTCGGGTCAACACGGTCTTTTCCGGGCTCGGGTTCGAGTTTTAGGGCCGGGCGCGTGGGTGCCGGCGCCGCGGGAGGGTAGGGGAGGGCTGGATTTCTCCGCCGGGTTCGGCCATCGTGCTGGGGTGACGCTCGGCCAACAACCCCTGCTGCGGTCGCGGCTGTTCCCGATCGGAGTGATCGGTCTGGTGTTGGTGGTGTTCGCCGCCACCCTCTGGGCGATTAACCTGCGCCTGCGCGCGGAGCTCCGGGCGCAGATTGCCGGGCGGGACGCGCGCGTCCTGGACGGGGTGGTTTCGTGGCAGGAGTTGGCCGAGGCGGCCGAGAGCGGGGGCGGGGGCACGGGCGACAACCTCGGAGAACTGACGGGGGACACCGTCACGGCGCTGATGAAGACCGAGCGGCTCCAGCAGTTGGTGGCGGGGATGAAAGGCATGGGGGTGATCGGGGCGCGGCTCTTCGACGGCAAGGGCAAACTGATTACCGCCCTGCCGCTCTACCTCACCGACAGCCAGCCTGGGGAGCAGGACCTTGGGGCCTTGCGGCGGTTCCAGCCGGTCAGCCGTTTCTGCCCCGGGGTCACCCGGGAGGACTTGTTCCTGGATGCGCGGCGGACCGCGCCCGACCAACCGACGCGCCAACCGATCCTGGAGGTTTGGATTCCGCTGCGGAGCGCGGATGGCCAGCGCTTCATCGGGGCCACCGAGCTCCTGTTGGCAGGGCGGGGGATCGAGGCCGAGTTCGCCGCCTTAGACCGGCATTTGCTCCGGCAAGCCGCCGGGGTGTTCGTGATCGGGGGGTTGATGATGGCGACGGGGTTGGGTTGGGCGTTCCACGGATTACAGCGCACCAACCGCCTGCTGTCGGAACGGAGCCGGGATTTGCTGCAGGCCAACGCCGAGCTGGCTCTGGCGGCCAAGACCTCCGCCGTCGGCGCGGTGGTCGCGCACCTGATGCATGGCTTGAAGAATCCGTTGTCCGGCCTCCAGTTCTTCATGGCCAGCCAAAACCGGCCGGACCAAGTGGG
This sequence comes from bacterium, assembly GCA_021784265.1. Lineage (GTDB taxonomy): Bacteria > Verrucomicrobiota > Verrucomicrobiia > Limisphaerales > J093 > JAJXTA01. The sequence goes on from JAJXTA010000263.1 coordinate 3,699, forward strand.
CCCCGCCGAATGGCGCGAGGCGGCCACCATCACCCGGCGCATGCAGGACATGGTGCAGCAGATCGTCGGCGTGTTGCGGGAGGAAGACGGTACGACTCGCTACGAGGTGAGTCTGGCCGAGCTGGGGGAAGTGGTGGCCGGCAAGGCGCGGTTGGCGGCCGCCCAAGCCGGGGTACGCTTCGCCTTCGCGGGGCAAGGGGAGGGAAGACTCTCGAATCGGGAGGCGAACTTGGCGATCCTGATCTTGGAGAACCTGGTCACCAACGCCATTCAAGCCACCCCGGCCGGCAACGCCGTGGGCCTGACGTTGGCCGCCACCGCCGACGGCGCCACCTTCGAGGTCTGGGATGAGGGTCCCGGCTTCCCGGAGGACCTCCGTCCTTGCCTGTTCAGCCCCACTCGCTCCACCAAGCCTGGCGGGAGCGGGGTGGGCTTGGCCATCTGCAAGCAACTCGCCCACCACCTGGGCGCGGAGTTGGGGCTGACGCGGAGCACCAGTGCCGGGTGCCTGTTTACGCTGCGGCTCCGCCTGGGCGCGTCGCCCCGGCCCGCGCCTGCCACGGGCTAGGCGGTCGTGGCGGCGGGGAGGCCGCGGTCCTCCAACCCGGCCTCGGTCGGTCTGGGCGCCGGCTGCCCGGCGCCCCCTTGGCGACCCCTCAGCAAAAAACGGCAAGAGATCGGCAAGAATGGCATAGCAGGGCCGCCGGGGAGGATCATATTGCACCCATGAGATGACCGGGATATGTCCGGTCGAGAGCAAGAAATGAACAGTTGACGTGGTGCGGTATGGTTGACGCCTATTTTGCGGATTTGATCTATGTCTGCGGGTTCTGCCTGGGGGGCTTGGTCTTTGCCCTGGGGCCCTTCGTGATCGTCCACTTGGTGGCGGAGCGGCGCACGCGGAACTACGCGGCCAAGACCGGCCAGTTCATCGAGTGCGGCATGGAGCCGATTGGGGACGCCTGGATCCGCTATAGCGCGGTCTATTACCTGTATGCCTTGGTGTTCGTGGCCTTCGCCGTGGACGTGCTCTACCTGATCCCGGTGGCGCTGGTTTATGGGCGGCAGGTCGGCCTGCGGGCGTTCGTGGAGATGGTGGTTTTCGTCGGCGTGCTCTCCCTGGTGGTCGTGTACGCGTGGAAGAAAGGAGTCTTCGATTGGACGCGCAAATCGAGTGCCCCCCGTTCGTGAAGCTGGCGCTGGTGGACGAGTTGCTGGCCGTGGGCCGCGCCAACTCGCTCTGGCCGTTGACGTTCGGTCTGGCGTGCTGCGCCATCGAGATGATGGCGGCGGGGGCCTCGCGCTTCGACCTCGCCCGTTTCGGCGCCGAGGTCTTCCGCCCTTCTCCGCGCCAAGCCGACGTCATGATCGTCGCTGGCACCGTGACCAAGAAGATGGCGCTGGCGGTCAAGACGCTCTACGACCAGATGCCCGAACCCAAGTGGGTCATCGCGATGGGCAACTGCGCCATCTCCGGCGGGCCGTTCGTTTTCCCCGGCCAATACGCGGTGGTGGAAGGGGTGGACAAGCTCTTCCCGGTGGATGTCTTTATTCCCGGATGCCCGCCGCGGCCGGAGGCGCTGATCGAAGGCATCCTCGCCTTGGAAGAGAAGGTAACCGGCAAACGACGCTGGCCGCGCGTCAAACCCGAATGACGGTCTCCCTCCAAGCGCTGGCGGAACAATTGGCCCGCCGCTT
>JAJXTA010000264.1 GCA_021784265.1 bacterium
GCGGCGCCGTTTATACCAACGCGCCTTCGTTCACCTTCACTGTGACGGCAGCCGGCTCCGCGCCGTTGTCGTACCAGTGGCAGTTCAACACGGTCAGTAACCTCGCGACCGCGACGGACATCCCCGGCGCCACCAATGCCTCTTACACGCTGACTTATCCCCCCATCAACGCCTCGGGATGGTATGACGTGGTCGTCACTAACCCGGCTGGTTCCACATCCAGCCCGCCGGTGCTGCTGACCGTGGTGCCGCCCGCCGCCAGCGTCGTCGTCACGCAACTGTGGACCCTGGCGCCGGGCGCGCGGCCGTACCTGGGCGGGGCGGACACGTATGACACGCGGGGTCTGGCCTATGATCCCAAGACCCGGAGCGTGCTGGTGGCCGACAAGAACGCCGGCAATTTCGGCATTTTCGTGCTCGACGCCGACACGGGGGCCGACCGGTTCGCGTTGAACACGGCGGGCGTGGGCACCAGCGGGAACATTTTTTCGCTGGACCAGGTGGGCGTTGCGGACGACGGCGTGGTGTACGCCGGCAACCTGGCCAGCGGCGTGGCGGGCAATCAGAGCAACTTCGGCCTGATTAGCTGGGCGGCGGTGGACAGCAACGCGATCCCGTATGCGGCGTACACCGGGGATCCGGGCAACGGCTCCGGGGACCGCTGGGGGGACACGCTGGCCGTGCGCGGTGCCGGGGTGAACACGGAAATCCTCTTGGGTTCCTACCTGGGTTATCTTGGCGGCCCGGCGACGAACGTGGCGCTGTTGACGACCACCGACGGTCAAAACTTTACCGCGACCACGCTGACCATTTCCAACGTGCCGCCGGGCTTTGCCAGTCTGGGCCTCGCCTTCGGCGCCGGCAACACCTTCTGGGCCAAGAGTCCCGGCTTTGACTTGCGCCAGATCGCCTTTGACCCCGCGACCGGCCTTGGCACGGTCGTCGCGGATTACCCCGCCGCCAGCAGTGGCATCTCCAGTTTCGCCTCGATGTCCGCCATCGGCGTGGATCCGGACCACAACATCCTGGCGGGTGTGACGTTCAACGACGTGCCCAACGACTTGGCGTTGTACCAATTGAGCACCAACGGAACGCCGCCTTACCTCTTCGACCAGGCATTTTTCCCCTCGTTGAACGGGAACATCCAGGAGAACGGCGCCACCGCCGTCAAGTTCCCCCGTGTCTATTCGCTGGATGTGAACAACGGCATCGTCGCCCTGAGCTACGGGGTGCCGGCGCTCGCGTTACCGCCATACCGCATCTCGGCCGTGGCCTACCAATCCGGACCGGCGGTGGTGTTGACCTGGCAATCCGTGGCCGGCCACACCTACCAAGTGCAGTACACCAGCAGCCTCCCAGGCGCCGGCGTCATTTGGACGAACCTGGGTTCGCCGTTGGTGGCGACCAACGCAGCGAGTTCATACACGGACGCCAGTCCCAGCGGCCCCGGTCGCTTTTATCGCATTCGGGGCCAGTAAGCAGCCGGGTAACCGCCGGCCGCCCCCGATTTACGGTTTGACGCGTCCTCCCAGCCCGGATATGCCATGCGCATGAAAACTCCATCTGTTTCCAGGAGGGATTTCCTCAAACAAAGCACGGTCACCGCTTTGGCCGCCTGCGCCGCGAGCGCTCCCGGGAGCCTGTTCGCCGCGACCGGTTACGGCGGACACAAGATTCCCATCGGTTTGCAGCTTTACTCGGTGCGCACCGAATGCGAGAAGGACCTGCCCGGCACCATCAGCGCGGTGGGGAAAATGGGGTACAAAGGCGTGGAGTTCGCCGGTTATTACGGCCGCGACGCGAAGGCATTGCGCCAGATGCTCGACGCCGCCGGCCTTAAGTGCTGCGGCACCCACATCAGCCTCGACACGCTGCTGGGCGACCAATTGCCAAAGACGGTCGAGTTTAACCAGACCCTCGGCAACCGCTTTCTCATCGTCCCCGGCCTGCCGCCGAAGTACACCAAGACCCACCAGGGGTGGCAGGAAGCGGCCCGGCAGTTCAACGAACTGGCCGACGCGGTGAAGCCGCACGGGATGCGCGTCGGCTACCATAACCACACCATCGAGTTCACGCCGCTGGACGGCGAACTGCCGTGGGACACGTTCTTCGGGCACACGCAGCGGGCGGTCATCATGCAGTTCGACACCGGCAACGCGATGCAAGGCGGTGGCCACGCGGTCGATTTTCTGAAGAAGTATCCGGGCCGGGCCGCCTCGATGCACGTCAAGCCGTTCTCCAAGACCAAGCCCAACGCGCTGCTGGGCGATCCCGAGGACGAGATGCCCTGGCCGGAGATTTTTCACCTGGCCGAAACGGTCGGCAAGACCGAGTGGTACATCATGGAATACGAAAGCGATGCCTATCCGCCGCTCGTCAGCGTCGAGAAGACGCTGGAAGTCATGCGCAAGTGGGGCAAGTGTTGACCGGCCCACGCGGTCCATCCACGCAACCTGAAGAGACAACGCGCCGGTCTGGCGATCGGCGGGCGTTCGTTCCGGCGTACCGCTCCGGGTTCCTTCTTCCAGCTTCGCCGTTCGAGTCGGCGGTATCGGCTCGCTCGTCCCCCGAACGCTGCGAAGCGATGGCCCACCTCGACGTCCGCGCCAAGGCGCCGGCAAAGACCCGCACGGGCGAGTTGGTCTCGGAGGGCTACACCGGCTAGAGGCGGAACCCTAATAGCATATTGAGCCTGTAATTGCACTGGTCTCTATTCCGGTAGCGTTTGCTTGTTCGACGAGCCAAGGGTGGGAAACCAACCTCCGCACGCATTCTGGGTTGTCCCACAGCGGGCGCAGTTCCTCCCCGGTGGCTTGCTCCCGGTCGGCCCTCGTCTTCCACAGCACATTGCCCATCCGATCCTTCACCCCGTCGCCGATGGCTTCCGTCGGATTCAATTCCGGGCGTTCCGGGGGTAACGACACCCGAGGCGCCCGCGCCGGCACCGCGGGCAATTCGGGTGGGGGAGGAAACCCGGCTGGATCCCAGCTGACGACGGGCTCCGCCGCGGGGTCGCTCGCCGCCAGAGGATTCAGAAACCACCCGCTCATCTCCCGGCTCACTTCCGGCAGGCACAAGAACTGGGCCGCATTTTGCCCGTCCACCTCCAGGGCCGAATGGAGATAACCCCATGCGCATTGGGTCCGATAGGGCGCCGTCGGCCGCACGCCCCGCCGCGTCCAGCCCTTGCGCACCACCGGGATCAAGCCGTAGCGGGGCTCATTGGCCACCCCCCCAGGCGCACCGGCCTTCCCCTAGCCACGGTTCAAGCTCGCCCACCGTTCGCAGAGCGTGCGCTGGAATTCCTCGGCCGCCGCCGCGTCTTTTTGCGCGGGGGTCTGGCGCGGCACTTTCAAGACCCCGCCCCATTTTCCCAGCCAGTAATACACCCCGGACAGCTTGAGGCGGATCGCGTGCCGCTCCCGCAGCCAGGGCTGAATCTCCTTGGCCCGCTTCCACCGGCCGGATTGCCAGCCCGCCAGCAGTTCCTTGCGGGCGTCACCCTGCACTTGGGGCGCGGCCCCGCCGCCGTGCTGACGTTCCAGCAGTCCGGCCACCCCGCCGGCCTTGAGCGCGTTCATCCAGTCGAAAAAACGCCGCCGACTGATCCCCAACTGCTCCGCAATCTGTGCCGCCGTCATCTGGCCACGGGCGGCCAGGCGCGCGGCCAGCAGCCGCTGCTGGCTTTTGACATCCTGGCACGTCCGCAACTCGGCGGCCACCGCCTGCGCCAAATCAGGCCGGTTCAAGTGGTATCGCTTCGGCAGGTCCTTTTTCGCCGGCATTCCCCAAATAGTGCAATCGCAAACTCAAAGTAGTATATCAATGCGCGAGCGCGACGGAGAATGCGTTGCGCGAGGTTTTTTAGCGGTGACGCCCCGGACAGTAGTCAATCTGGGCCCGCTGTCACGAGCGGAAGTCGGAGGCGCGGCGGGACGAGGCGCCCAACTGACGTGCTGGGCAGCTTAGGGTCTGACCGGGGGGGGGCTGGATTGGTTGACCGATCTGCTGTAGATACTCAAAGCCAACGGACAGAGACATCGGCTGACGGACGACGGACGGCGGCTCAAGCGGAACGGCTGAAGGCGGGAACCCAGCCGTGCCTCTCCGCACCGTTCCCCATTCTCATTTTGCTCCAACAACCTTTCTCGTTTTGAATTGCTGCCGACAAAGGGTGAACATTTGCTTGCATTTCCTTCCGGTTCCCCAAACATCCGGCCGCATTGTGAAACCCGATTCAACGTGCGTCAATGCGTGACGCTTGCACTCGTTCTTCAGCGTTTGAACTCGCGTCGCCCGTCGGCGAAGGCGAGATTGTGCTTTCGGCGAGATGGGCTTTTGCCCCGTTGAAGGCGTCAAGTTGTCAGCCAGTTCGTCAAGATGCTAGCCCGGATGGATGCCCGCGCGATGCTAAAACTCCTGCGAAGTCGTGAGGGAACACAATTCTCACCGACAACGCAGGGCTTGGCGGGAGGGCGAAGCCAAGGCCCTAACCAGAGTCTTCCGAACACCTTGCGTAGTGCCTCGTCGGCCAGGCCGACACGGCCGCAAGCGAACTGTCTCTCCGCAACGCGCGGCCACAGATTCTTGGCAGCCTTCGTGCTTTCGTTAACGCCGACCATGTTTCAAGGCATTTGTAGAAACGTGGGTCTGAAGCCCTTCTTGTCGGCTTTGGCCCTCAGCGCATTGTTCGTCTGCACTAGCAACCTCCTCGCCCAAGGGAGCGTCACGCTGGCATGGGATCCGAGCCCCGATCCCAACGTTGTTGGTTATGTCCTCCACTATGGCACCTCCAGCAGGGACTACACCACCACCGCCAATGTGGGGAACCAGACGACTGCGACCGTTCGGGGCTTGGATTGGGGCGTCACCTATTTCTTCGTGGTCACCGCCTATGACGCGTCTGGCGTTGAAAGCGATCTTTCCAATGAAGTCAGCTACACCCCCACGAATCCCGTGAAACTAGTCCCCTTGGTGGTTCCCGGCGCAACTCCCACGAGCGGCACGGTGCCGCTGACCGTACAGTTTGACGGCTCGCGCTCTTCCGATCCCTCTGGCTCGATGACGACGTGCCAATGGGATTTTGGCGACGGTTCCTCCGCGCAAGGGTCGAACCTAGCCCACACCTACACGAGCGCTGGCATTTACACCGCCACTCTTACGGTTGCCGACGCCTTGGGCTACACCAGTTCGAGCAATGTGATTATCAGCGTCGCCTCCAACTTGCCGCCTGCTGCCGCGGGTACCCCGTATGTAACGGGCCAGGTGCTGGGGAGCTTGCGCAACGATTACAGCGGGTATCTGGGGATGCAGATTGTGGTGGGCGCCAATCCGATCACGGTGACGGCGCTGGGACGGATGATGGCCGAGGGTAACCGA
>JAJXTA010000265.1 GCA_021784265.1 bacterium
CTTGTCCGCCGCGGGTCCGTAGAACTCGGCCAGCTTGGCCTGGAACCGCTGGGCGATCCCATGACACCGGTTGGCGAACCCGGTCCGTACCTGGCGCCGCCGTTCCCGCAGCTTCTGCGGATCACTCGGGATTAGGTCCGCCGACCCGTTGGCGCCCCCCTCCAGAAACTGCGACTCGATCACGTCCAGCGCGTCGAGTTTCTTCTCGATCACCGACCCGATATCGACCGCCACATCCGGTTGGAACGGCGTGGGCCTCTGAAAGCCGTCGGGATAATAGAGAAAGACCGGGTTGTGTTTGAGGGGCGGCACGTCCGGGCAGAAGAACGGCACCGTGACCATGTAGGCCGCGTCCTGCACCAACACCCCGGTGTAGCGGTGGTCGGGGTGATAATCGTTGGGACGGGGGCTCAGCACGAGGTCCGCCTTCCACTCCCGGATCAGGCGGGTAATGGTCCGCCGATTCTCGATGGTCGGGAGCAGCTCGCCGTCGTGGATATCCAACACCTCCGTCGCCACCCCCAACAGGCGGTCGGCGTGTTCGACCTCGGCTTTGCGCCGGCGCGCCAGCGGTCCGCCTGCCTCACGCCAATGACCGATATCCCCGTTGGTGACTGAGACGAACTTCACGTGGTGGCCACGCGCCGCCCACAGCGCGCCCACCCCACTGGCCTGGAGCTCGCAATCGTCCGGATGCGCGCCAAAGCAGATGATGCGCAACTTGCCGTCGTCCGGCGGCGGCGCCCCCGCCGGGGCGCCGCGGGCGGTGCCAAAAAGAACCCCCAACGCCGCCAAGCCGCTTAACCGCGCCCAAGTCAGTCGCCAACCTCGGTGGTTATGCATAGTCATCCTCTCGTTTGTCGTTGCAGCCGGTTGCTGGCCCGCTACCGGCCGGCGGCGGCGCGCCCCGAACGCGACCGCCACCGCCCCGACCCGGGGCTGAGGCAGTCGCCGCGGGGACCACACCGGCTGGGTCATCTCAACGTCACCTCGTCGTTCAGCCCCAGCTCCCGCAGGGCGGATTTGGTTTCTTCGATTCTCTGTTTCGAGAGGCCGCCTTCGGGGGAGACCTCGACGGTCAGTTTCAGTTTGAGGAGCCTGGCGGCGGCAAACTTGGAGAGAACTTTGGTGTAAAAGTTCATCCACTTCCGCGCTGGGACTTCGCCGGTCCAGGCCATGGTGGCGGAGGTGGGTTGCTCGGCTTGTGGGGCCCGCATCTGGCCCGCCTCGGTCCCAGGCGACTGCATTCTCGGCTGCGTCTCAACCGCAGCCAGCGGGGCGTGGCTGGCAGGCAAGCAGGCTCCCTGCCCCGCGCTCGCCTTGGTCTTCAGGTAGGCTTCGGCAGTGTCCTTGGTGATGAGGAACATCTCTTCGGAGAATTCGATGTCCGTCGTCATCAGGGCCTGGTTGAAACAGAAGGGTTTGTAGTCGCCGGAGCCGGTTTTGCCCACATAGGCGAGCAGGCCGTTGGCGACACCACGGGAGATCGTATCGCGGACGGCGTCGGCGCTGAGCAAACGCGGGAATCTGGGTGAGGCGAAGAAGGCGTCGCGGACGGATTGGGTCTGCCATTCCTTCATGGCCGGCCAGTTGCGCACGAGGAAGCTGGGGCTGATGCCGGATTCGAGGTCGCCGTCCTGGCGGAGGCGGTTCAGGACCAGGGTGGTGAGGTCGGGCGCGGCGCTGGAGTGGACGAGACCCATGTCCACCTGCTTGATGGTGTTGTCCTTACCCAGGAGCATGAGGACTTTGTAGCTGCGCCAGATGGCTTCTTTGAGATCGCGGCGGGCCTTCTTCAGGCTTTCCGCCAACTGGCGGATCTGGGTGTCGTCGAGCTTGAGGTCCGGAGCCTCTTCATCAATGTCCTCCCAGGCCAGAACTTTGCGGGCTTCGTCGCGGGGCACGTCAGCGGATTCCGGCACGCAAAAGATGAGGGCACTCTTGAAGGTGCGAGAGGATGAGCCGTATTCGCGGGTGATGGTTTCGACAAGTTGGTGGGTCGCCTTCTCATCCTGGAGCGAGTCGTCGGGTGAGAGGATGACCAGCGTGACCGCCGGCCGGTCCGGCACCTGGTTGGTCTTCTGGGGGAAGAAGACGCGTTCGACTGCGCCACCCGCAAAGACCGTTTGGATTTCTTCGCGGATGCACTCGTCCACGGTGCCGCGCTGGATGCTGGCCCGGCGGTCGGCGAAGCGCTTGTTGAGGTTTTCGCGGAGGGTGAAGCGGTAGCGGTTGCGCTCGACCGCGAGGTAGTAACAGGCTTCAGCCAGCGATTCGAGAGCGGTTTCGATGTTGCCGAGATCAAGGCCGGGCTCGGCGACGGCGAGGCGGATTTCCGGTTGGGTGGCGTCGGCTTTGGCCTGGCCGCCGTTGGACTCGAAGAAGATGGCCGTAGCCACTTTGCGGTGGAGGCGGGCGTTTTTGATGGTTTCTTGGGCCTCGGCGTCGAGGCGGACGGCGTGTGATTCTCTCTTGCCGGCAATGTCGGTGGTGACCGCGCCTTCCAATTTGGTTTCGCCGAGCTGCTCGAACACGGCGGAGCGGAAGAGCGAGTCATCCAGGGGGGCAGTGCCCAGCCCTATGACGGGGTCTTTTTGGCCGCTCTTGAAGCCGGCCTGGTAGGCGTTGGAGACCCAGAGCGCCAACATACGGAGGACGCCGCGCGTTTGCTGGAACCTCGGGAGCTCCTGCCATTTGCGCTCGAAGACGGATATGGCGGCGGGGTGGAAGGGGTAAGTGGCGGCGAATGCCTCCCGGGCGCCATCGAGCGGGAACCAGTTGGGAAGCTGCTGGCGATGGTCAATGACCCAGTCGCCGTACTCGTTGCAGGCTTCGAGGGCACCTTTGGGCAGCCTGACCTTGCCTTCGCTGGTGACCGCGCACTCGTCCCACTCGAAGAGGCGTCGGCGGATGATTTCCGAAGTCTCGGACTCGGCCGACATGACGAGGGCTTTGCCGAGGCGGTCGAGCATCTTCTTGAAGCGCTCATAGTCGGACTGGTCCTCAGCGGTCATCTCGAGTTCCGAGGCGGGGATGGAAACGGCGAGGACGACGTTGTCGAGGCCGCGGGCAACCTCGGAGAGGTTCTGGAGGAAATAGTACAATTGGGCGCCGAGTCCGCTCTTGCGGTTGCGGCTGACGTAGTTCATCAGCTCGTCCATCAGGATGAGACTAGGGCGGTCCTTGGGGAAGAACCTGCGGATGACCTCGCCGCCCGGGGCGGTGTCGTGCTTGGCCACGAGGGCGAGCATTTCTTCGGCGGCCTGGCGGCTAGCGGAAAGGCCAAGTTGCCAGGCGAGTTCGGCCCAGGGGGTTTTGCGCATCGGGGTACCATCATCGCCTCCGCGGCCTTTGACCGAGTCGAACTCGGTGCCGACGAGGACAGCGACGGCGGCTTTGGGGACGGTCCGGGTGCCGGCGGCCGCCAACAGTTGGGAGACTCCGGCGCAGCGCTCGCAACCGGGTCCGTTTTGGGCCAGGTGGTAGAGGAGCGTGAGCGCGTGGGTTTTGCCGCCGCCGAACTGGGTCGCGAGGTTGAACACGGCACTGGTTTCCGTGCGCTCCCCGGAAAGCCGACGGATCACCTGGCTGGCGAGGGTGGAGAGGTTTTTCGTCAGATAAGTACGGGCGAAGAATCGGTCCGGCTTCTGATAGTCTGGCGGGGCGGAGCCGTTGCGGACGTCGTCCAGGTGAACGGCGAATTCGGAGGCGTCGAGGGGTTTGCCCTCGCGGAGGTCTTCACGGGGAGTTACAACTTTGTACCAGGGGTTTAAACTCATAACCGTGCATCACTGTGCGACTCGCTGAAACTCGGTGCAGGCCGTCACCAAAGAAGGTGGCGGAGGTTGTGGCTCCAACTGCTGCTGGCGACACAGCTCATCCAGCCGCCTGACCTCGTCTCGACAGTCATTCTCGCAATCATGGCGCGGGTAGGTCTCCGTTTCATTGACCACCTCCTCGCGCAAGTAAGCAAACCAGGTTTCGATGTTTCGCCTTGGGATCACAAAGATCACTTTCTCCCCAGGTCGGCGAAGTGGCACATCGGCTTCCTCGCAGGCCCGGGCAAACCCTTGGACGCGGTCCTGAACCGTGCGCGTATCCGCGTCCGTCACAACCAGCAACCAGGTATTTCGGCGCGCGGCCTGGCTCCGGTGGGCCTGTAATTCGCGGGGAAACCGCCCACGGACCCAGTGCTCACCCGATCCCCGGCCGGCGGGGCTGATGGGAGGCTGGAAAAGAAACCGTTCACACCCCCTCCTTTGGAGGAAACGTCGGACGAACACCTCCTGTTGAAGGTCTTCGCAGAGGACCACGACCTCGACCGAACGGGTGCTCATTTGTCCCAGCCGCGGGCCACGGTTTCTGCCATCGTCAGGCCCTCGACGATCGCTCTCGGCTTGTCGTCCACCCGCGCGGGTCCGTTCTCGTCACGCTCAAACCACCGGCCATGCGACGCCGCCAGATAGTTGATGATTTCCGGATGGTGGGAAATCAGCACCGCCTGCTCAACGCCCTCGCCGCATGAGTCAGCGAGGGCGGTCAGCCAGGGCTGGATTTCACGTAGTGCCACGTAGTTGTCCGGTTCATCGAGAAACAGGTGGAGGCCCTCATCGCGCAGGCCAAACACAATAGCGTACAGGGCGATGAGCATCCGCTGGCCGTCCGAGAGTTCGCCGAAGTCGTAGGTCAGCAGCTTCCTGCCCTCGCCGGGGCGCTGGAAGAAGACCTTCAACGAACGGGTGTCTTCGCCAACCTCCTTCAAACTGAAAGAGTCAAAGCCGGGAAGCACCTTTTTCAGTTCGGCGAAGAGGGTCACCAGAGCCCCTTGATGCTCTTGCGAAACATGCCGATACCACGACACAAAGTTCTCCATGCACGGGGATAACGTATCGTCGTCTTGCTTGCTCTCCGAAACCATCAGCGTGGGGCACGGTCGAGCGATGACAAACCTCGAGACTTCGCGTCGAAAGCGTGTCAGCTTCTGGTTGTCCGGCCGGGCCTGGAGAGCCGCGAGGCCGGACTGGGTCCAATCGAAGGGGACTTCGCCGGGGCCTTGGCTGAAATCGTCGTGGTAAAGCTGAGCCTTGCCTTCCTCGAATTCGAACAGCGGTTTAGTCTCGAAGAACAACCGTTCATTCTTGATCTTAACGCGCCTCTCGCCTTGGTCGTGCTCGATGGCGAGTGAGTAGCTGTAGATGCCCGCGTCCAGCTTCATGTCGCTGTACGTACCCTCCTCCACCTTCAATTCCATCTCAAAGCGTTGGAGGCCTGTGTCCTGCCAACGAGTCGCATCTTTGGCGGGGAACACGGCATTCAGCTTCACGGTCCCGGACAGGAACTGACGAAGGCGGAGCTTGTCCTAAAAGACGGATGT
>JAJXTA010000266.1 GCA_021784265.1 bacterium
ACCGGCCGCGAGTTTTCCGTGGCTTTTTAGTTACAACATTCTGGAATCAAGGAGCTTGCGTTCGCTTCGGCGGCCTGTTTCCTCAGCCGATGGGTCGGCTCAACCCTCACTTTTTTTTGCGGGTTGCCCAAGAATTGGCACGAATAATGCAAGTATTCTGCCAGCCATATTGATCATGACTCGAGGCTCGCTTGGTGAAGCCAACCCGCCCGACGGCGGGGTCAACCGCAGCTTTTTCCGCGACAAGGCAGAGGTCAAGGAGCGTGTCCGGTTGGTGGTTGGTGGTAGTTAGTTGGGGTTAGGGGATGGCGGGTCGGCTACTGGTTGCCGACCCGCCATTCGCCTTTCCGGCGTGACTTCCGCGCCCGCCGCCCGTACCCTGCGTGGCGGTTGGCGCTCATGAAAAACCAATCTCCCATCTCTCGCAGCGGTCGTTTCTCTGGCGGACCGGGTGAGGATCTGGCGCGGTTCACCGAATCGGCCTCCTTTGATTGCCGGCTCTGGCGGCAGGACATCGCCGGCTCACTCGCGCACGCCACGATGCTCCAGCGCCGCGGCCTGCTCACCCAGCGGGAAGGGCGCGCCATCGCGCGCGGTCTGCAGGCGATCGCCAAGGACATCGAAGCGGGTCGGTTCACCTGGCAGGCTGCCCTCGAAGATGTTCACATGAACATCGAAGCGGAGTTGACCCGGCGGGTGCCCGCGGGGGCTAAGCTCCATACGGGCCGGTCGCGCAACGATCAAATAGCTCTGGACCTCCGTCTCTGGGTGCGGGAGGAGGCGGCGGCGCTGGCGGGCGAGATTCGGGAACTGCAGGCCGCGCTGGTCACCTTGGCGCACGAGAACCGCCACGTGGTGATTCCTGGCTACACCCACCTCCAACGGGCGCAACCGGTCTGGCTGGCGCATCACCTCTTGGCCTACGTGGAAATGCTCCAGCGCGACCTGGGTCGGCTCGCGGACGGTGTTGCTCGCGCCAACGAATGCCCCTTGGGCAGCGGGGCGCTGGCAGGGTCCACTCTGCCGCTGGATCGCCCGCTGGTCGCCCGGCTCTTAGGCTTCGTGGATCGCCAGGGACGACCCCGAGTCACTCAAAACTCCATGGACGCCGTGGCGGACCGGGACTTCGTCGTCGAGTGTTGTGCCGCCGCCGCGCTTCTGGCCGTCCATCTCTCCCGGCTGGCCGAGGACGTGATTCTCTGGGCCAGCGCCGAGTTCGGCTTCATCCGGCTGGCGGAGGCCTACACCACGGGGTCTTCCTTGATGCCGCAGAAGAAGAATCCGGATGTTGCGGAGTTGGCGCGAGGCAAAAGCGGGCGGGTCATCGGGAACCTGGTGGGGCTATTGACGATGCTTAAAGGCCTGCCGTTGACCTACAACCGCGACCTCCAGGAGGATAAGGAGCGGCTGTTTGACACGATGGACACGGTGCGGGCCACCGTGCGCATCCTGGCCGGCATGCTGCGCCATACCACCATCAATGCCGAAACCTGCGCCCGGGCGGCCAGCGACCCTAGCCTCCTGGCCACCGACTTGGCCGATCACCTCGTTCGCCGCGGTGTCCCGTTCCGCCAAGCCCACCACCTCGTGGGCGCGGTGGTGGCGATGGCCGAGGGCCTCGGCCGCCCCCTGAACCAGTTGACCCTGGCCGAGTTGCGGGGCGTGGACCCGCGCTTTGACGCCGCCGCGCTGGCGGTGTTCGACCTCCAGCGCGCCCTGGCCCAACGGACGCTCCCCGGGGCGCCCGGGACCCGCGAGCTGCGCCGCCAATTGACCAAGTGGCGCCGACGGCTCACCCAGCGGCCCCGCCTCTAGCTCGGGGCGCCGCCGCCCGCCGCCTCGGTCAGACAACGTGCCGGAACCGGCGCGGCCGGCCAAAGTCCACCCACTCGATCACGTAAAGATCGCCGTGGGAATCGACGGTGAGGGCGTGCGGGGCGGCGAAGGTGGCCGGGTTCTTCTCCTTGCCAGTCACGCCTTGGCCATCCCCCAGTTGCGCCACGACCTGATCGTGGGCGTCGAGGATGGTGACCCGGCTGGCCAGGTCGGGGATGAAGAGTTCGCCGGCGTGCTGGTAGAAGCAGCAGGGGTTGCGCACGCTCCCCTCGAGGGTCCGCTTGTACTCCAGCTCGAGGGAGAAAACCTCGAGGCGCCCGTTCTGCCGGTCGGCGATATACACCTCCGGCTCCGCGCCCAGGGTGCTGATCCAGATGCCGTGGCAGGTGTTGAACTGGCCGTGGGCTTTGCCCGGCCCGCCGATCACTTTCAACAACTGGAAGTCCTTGGTGAACCGGAACACCTTCTGGCTGCCGTAGCCGTCCACGAGGTAAATGTCGCCGTTGGGGGCCACCGCCACATCGGTGGGATTGTCAAACCGGAGGCGTTGCGCGGTCGAGGATTCCTCCGCGACCTTGCCCACTTGATAGAGCACCTTGCCGCGCAGGTCGGTTTTGACCATCCGGCATCCGGGAGCGTTCTCGGTCCAATAAAGGTACTCTTGGTCCCCTTCCCGGCTCAGGTATAAGCCGTGCGCCGTTTGCGCGGCTTTCTCCACCGAATACCCGATCCTCCGCGCGAAATCGTTGCTCCAGGTCTCGAGCAAGCGGCCCTCGCGATCAAAGATCGCGACCGTTGGGTCCGTGGAACGGGAGGTGACGATGAGGCGGTCTTGGCTGTCCACGACAACGGCGCAGCCCCAGCCGTACTTCATGCCCGTGGGCAACTCGCCCCAGTGCGGGTCCAACTCGTAGGCGTGGCTGCCGGCACCCAGGCGGACTGGGGTTGGGCTGGCCTCGGCCGCCAGGAGAGGGGAGCAGGTCAGGCTGGCGGCCCCAACGCCCAGGGTGCCGAGAAAGTCCCGGCGGGTGAGCCGGCGGGGAAACAGATAGGTCTCGTCGTGCATAGGCATAGCGCGTGTTTAGTTTGCACAATGTATGCCATTAGCCTAGCCGTGTCCAGCCCTTCCGCCGCCCCCCGGCGCCTCAAACCAAGGAAATCCCTTTCGGCACCCGCACGATCACCGTGCCGGCGATCTTGTCGTGCCAGGACTGGCGGTCGCTGGTCCATCCGGCCCAGAAGAAGCCCAAGCCCAGGGCCACAGCCGAGAAGACACTGGCCAAGCCCCGCACCAGGGCGACGGCGAAGTCCACCGGGCGCCCGTCCAAGCGGACCACCTTGAGCCCGAAGACGATGCCGCCGATGGTTGTGCCCTTCCAGGTCCACATCCCCACGTGGTACGCCAGCCACAGGAGGAGAAACACGCCGTGCGTGCCGATCAGCAACCAGCCCAACAGAATGAAGTCCAGGACCGTGGCGATACACCGACGCCAAAACCCGACGCGTGGCATGGCCACGTAATCCGGGGGCGGAGGACCGGGCGGGAAGGCGCTGGGCGCCGCCGCGCCGGGAGGAAGGCTCGAACCCGGGGGCAGCACCTCGACGGGCGTCGCGGGATCGGGGGGTGGTGGCGGGGTGAAGCCTGAGGCTGGGTTGGCGCCCGCCATCCCTGGTGTACCGGTGGGGACCAGCACCGGCGCCGGCACGGCTCCGGCCGGCTTGCCGTTCTTCTGGAAGGCCTTGAAGGTCGCCAGCAACGCGGCCCCGAGCGCCAGCAACAACAGCACGCCCCAAGCCAAGAAGCCAAGAAACGGGATCAGATAGACCACCGTGATCAGCGCCGCCCCCACCCCGAAGGCCGCCAGCGAAGCGGCGCTGGCTTCGGGGTTGAGCCGGCGCACCACCTGCAACCCGAGGTATTGGAAGGTGGCGCCTTTGCCGATCAGCACGGCGGCCACGACCGCGCAAGCCAGGAAGGGCAAGACCAGCAGCCCCACCCCCGAAATCGCCAGGACCAGGCTCAAAGGGACCAGAAGGATGAAGCCGAGCAAGCCGACGAAGAACGCGGCCAGGGCATTGGTCTCGAGCGTTTGCGCGCAGGCGGCGGTGGGCCGCGGCAACACCAGCACGAGCCCCAGATACACCATCAGGTGCAACGCCCAAACCCACCACGCCCACCCCACCCCGGGAGCCAGCGGCCGGCCCAACAGGAGCCCGTGCCGCGCCCATTGGAGCAGCGGCCGGAGTTTGCCCAGGATGTCCCCAGGGTTGAGATCGAACTGTTCGCCGTGGATCACCGCGCCGGGGGCCTGGTCACACGGGCCCAGCACGACCGTGCTGTCGCCCTGGACCCGCGCGTTAGGCCCGAGCTTGGCCGAGCCCAGCACCACCACCAAGTCGCCTCCCACTTTGCCGTTCAAATGCGCGTTGCCCCCTACCACCACCAGGTCGCGGTCCACGTCCCCGTCCACCGTCGCGTCCCCAAACACGACGACCAGGTTGGGAACCCGCTCGCCGGGGTTGAGGACGACACTGCTCCCCACGCGGACGAGGTCTTGGTCGCGTCGGCCGATGCGCAGCGAGGGACTGTAGGCGGGAGGGCTGGCATCGGAGGTGGCGGGGAGGGAGGGAGCGTCCGGCGTCGTCGATGGTGTTGGGGGCGCGGGGTTGTCCTGGGCGTCAAGCGGCCGGGCGGTGGCAGCCGCCACGAGCAGACCGGCGATCAGGAGGCGGGAGAGCGAGCGAGGAGACGTGTTCATAACTTGGCGTGGTGTTATCTTCGGTCGGCCAGCCGGTAACAAGCGGTGCCTAAACCGAGGCAGGAGAGATAGAGGGCGATGGCAAACAGGGCGACGCCCAGCAGGGCCACTTGAGCGGCCTGCCCAAGCGCCAGCCTCAAACCGTTGAGGAGGGCGAGGGCGCAGTTGCCCAGGGCCTCACACGGCGCGAGCCAGCCTCCCAGGCTCTTGGTGAGGTTCGCCATGCCTGGCAGCCCTGGGGCTTGGCGGACCGCATAGGTGAGCGCCCCGAGCACCGTCGAGATCACCAGCAACGAGACCACTTGCGCCCAGACCGGCCAGGTCCACCACGTGCGCCGCCACCACGGCAGCCGGGCGCGGGCGGCCACGCCGGCCAGCACCCGGGGGATAAGGCTGGCGGGCGCCGGGACCTCGGGCAACGCGCGCAATTGACGGTCCAGGTCCTGCTCCCAGTCGTCCGGGAGGTGTGGTTGGGGCGGAGGATTCATAATTGAAGCGAACTCAACATGGGGCGCCAGCCGGCGCCAGGGTGAGCTTCCGGCGCAGGGCCTCACGCCCGCGGTGGATGTCGGTCTTGACTTTGCCCAGCGAGACCTTGAGTTGGCCGGCAATCTGTTCATAACTGAGGTTCTCGAAGTGATAGAGGACCAGGGGCACGCGCTGCTGCGCGGGGAGCTTGCGCAAGGCCTCCTCCAACACCCGGCGCTGGTCGGCGGCGTCGAGCGTCTGCTGGTGGGTGTCGGGGGCGGGGATTTCGGCCGCCAAGTCCTCGGTTTGG
>JAJXTA010000267.1 GCA_021784265.1 bacterium
CGACATGAACGACCAACAGCTCGGCCGGTTTGCGCAAATGATGGAGGTCCAGCAGGTCCGCCAATGGACGGAACTGGTGCGCCAAGGGTCCGCCGGCGACGCCATGTTCTTCCTGCTCGAGGGGGAAGTCCGCGTCCGCCTGATGATCGGGGAGAAGGAGTCCATCCTGGCCACCCTCGGTCCGGGCGAATTCTTCGGGGAGACGGCCCTGTTTGACCAGGGTCCCCGGTCGGCCGACGTGGTGGCCAACCAGGACAGCGTGCTGTTGAAACTCTCGGCCACCACGTTCCAAAAACTGGTGCAAGACACGCCGGACCTGGCGGCGCCGTTCCTCTTCGCCATCGGGCGCACCTTGGTGGCGCGGATCCGCGCCGACAACAAGCGGTTCCGCGACCAAGTCACCTTCGCGCGCGCCGCCCATTGAGGTGGCGGGCTACGGGCGCGGCCCGAGGCGCGGCGGCGCCGCCCGCGCCAGCCAGGCGGCCAAACCAGCGTAGAGCGCGCCGGCATCGCCGCAATGGAGGGCGGCGCCCGAGCCGGTGACCAGGCCAAATCCCAGGCCATAGCCGGGCCCGTTCGCGACGCAGGCGTCGGTGTGGTTCTCGGCCAATTGTTCCGCCGCCAGGGCCAGCACCGCGGCGCGGTCACCCTCGACCTCGTACTTCCAGCCGACCAGACAGGCGTTGGGGAACCAAGCGCGCACGTGGCGGAGGATCTTTGGGGTCGGCGCCAACTCGACGAGCAGCTTCCCGGCGCGGGTGGGCAGTTTGCCGCGGGCGACGGCGGCGCGCGGGCCGGCCGCGTCCTGGGTCCAGATGTTAGCCACCTGAAAGTCGGCCACGGCCGCGGCGTGGAAGAGCGCCTCCACGGCTTGGCCTGACCGCCGCTCCAGGCGTTGGTGCAGGTCCGCGGTGGTGGTGAACACCTCGACCTCGTGGGCGCGCCGTGGGCCGCCCCACGACGCCCCCTGCCCCACCAGCAGGGTGACCTGATGGCCGCGGGCGACCAGATCGTTGGCCAACTCCGTCCCGAGCCGGCCGGTGGAAAAGTTCGTCAGCCGCCGCACGGCATCGAGTGGCTCGAAGGAGGGGCCGGCCGTAACGACGCAGTTCATGGGGCGGGGCGGCGGCGCGATTGGCGCAGAATAAAGACCAGGTACGCGACAATCACCAGGTTCAACCCCAGCACCACCAGCGTGAGGGGATGCACGCCCCGGCTCAAGCGGTAGAGCTCCAGCGGCACAAAGCAACTGGTGCCGATGACCGTCAGGTACTCCGCCCAGCGCCACTCGAACCAGAGGCCGATCCCTTCGCTGAGCAACAGCCCGGCGTAAAAGAAGGAGCCGGCGCTCACCGCCTTGAGCTTGTGGGGATCGACGGCGGCGAGTTTGCTCAGCAGCAGCCGGACGTAGTGGGCGTCGGGGTCCATGCCCAAAACGGTCACCCAGCGCACCACCAGATGGGGGATGTCTCGCCCCATGAGGCGCAGCAACCCGATGGCGGCGGCGAGCAACAGGACACCCTTGACCAGTTTGAACAGGGCGATGGCTTCCAAGCCCACGTGATGTCGGCGCTGCCGCGCCCGCCCCGTCGGCGGGGAGGCCAGAGAAGTTACCGGGTGGGTCATGTCCGGAACCGAGTGCGGCACAGCCATCGGGGAGAGCGTCGGGGCGCCTTAGCGCCGCTCCCCGCTCCCCTTGTTGAGCCAGACATCCACCCGCGGTGTATCCCAGTTATAGGGCTTGTTCAGGATATCGGGTCGGCCGTCGCCATCCAGATCCCCGGCCTTGCCCTCGTGGAAGCCTTCCCCAACCACCAGCTCGGTGGTGGTGAAATGGCCCTGGCCGTCGCCGTAGAAGATCCAGGCGGTGGCCTTGGGGTTGTCGGGCTGGGTCTGCGCCTCGTGCCATTTGGCCATTTCGGCGCAAAAGATGTCCAAATGGCCGTCCCCGTTGAAGTCGGCGACCTGGAGCGTGTGGCCATGAATGACGTCGCGGTTTAGCAGCGGGTGGCCGATCCAGGCGGCGGAGTCCTGCGGATCCCCGACACACTCGAACCACTTCAACGGTCCTACCCCGTCACCGGGGGCGATCACCACCTGGGGATACTTGCCCGGCTTGAACCGCCCGACCGCGATCCGCCCGCCCATTGCCGCCAGCCGGATCGGCTTGAAGGAGTTGCCGCCCAAATGTTTGAACCAGTAGTTGCCGGCCAACAGATCGATCTTACCGTCGCCGTCGATGTCCGCCGCCGCCATCCCCTCGGCATAGACGAACTGTCCACGGTCGCCGCGCTCCCCGGCGGCGCCGGAAAAGATGGGCACGTACGGCCAGGGCTCGGTGTGGCGCGGATCCGCGGGGAGGTCGGCCAAAAAGAGGGTCTTGGCCCCCTGATTCCAGAAGGCCAGTTGGGGCTTGCCCAGGCCTTTGAAGTCGCCGAACACCTGGTCATGGTGTTGCGTGGCGCCGCCCTTCTTGATGAGATGCCGTCGCCAGGGCTGGCGGGGATCGAAGTGCGGATAGGGATTCTCCCACCACCAGACCTCGTCGCTCTGGTAGTCCCCGCCAAAGACGAGATCCAGGTCGCCATCCCCGTCGATGTCATAGGCGGCGCCGCCGGCCTCGATCGGCAGGTAGTCCTTCTCCAGCACATAGCGGTCCCAGCCCCCCGCCCGCCGCCGGTACCAGACCAACGCCGGGCCCTTCTGGCGGAACGCCAGGACGAAATCGTTGGTCCCGTCCTTGTCCAGGTCGGCGATGAGGGCGCTGGTCTGCTGGGTGGACTCTCCCGGGGCCGGCAGGTCCCCGTGCCGGCTGGACAAATGCTCCCAGCGGGGGAATTCCGCGCTCAACGCGCCGGCGGTGCCAACCAGACCGAGAAAGAGAAGCGACTGAACGTAGCGGCGTATTACTATCAACGAGACGGACCTTTGCGCTCGGGGCGGGTCCTGTCAATCTCCGGTGCGGGAGCTGCCGAAACGGAAAACGTTGGCTGGCGCACCCGGGCGGGCCGCCCGAATCTACGGCGTGACATTCAAAACCCTTAGCTGAGATGAGCCCGTGGCACCGCCAGCCCCCCGTTGACCCTCAGCCCGCCTTGGGCGGATCGGCGTTCCGTTTCCAGAACCTCCACCCGTGGCCCGTAGCCGCCGCCCCACAGCACGCGGACCTCGCACCCAGCCCCACCGAGTCTCTCAGTGGTTCGACTCTCGGAGCTTCTCACGGTCTTCATCTCAACCGCCGCAGCCCGTCGCCGCGGCAGCGGCGCCGATTCCCGTGCGTGAAGGCCACGGGGAGGGTGATTACCCGAGCGGAGATCGACGCCGCCCTTGACGGATGGGGTCTCCTGGCGGTGTTTGAACGTGCCCCGGCGGCCGTTTGCTGGCAGGCTGGCGGCAGATGAGCAAGATCGTCGGTATTGACCTGGGGACCACTAACTCGCTGGTGGCGGTGGTGGACGCGGGGATCCCGTACGTCGTGGCCGACGCGGCAGGACGGCGGCTAACACCCTCGGTGGTGCATGTCCCGGGGCCGGGCGCCTTGCCGGTGGTGGGCGAGCCGGCCAACCGCGTCCGCGTCATCAAGCCCGCCGAGACCGTCTATTCGGTCAAGCGCTTCATGGGGCGGCGCGGCAGCGAGATAGCGCGGGAGGAGATGTTGGTCACCTACCCGGTCAAAGGCGAGGGCGGGGGACCGGTGACCATTGACCTTCATGGCCGAGCCTATACGCCGGAGGAGATCTCGGCCGAGGTCCTCAAGAAGCTCAAGGCGGACGCCGAAGGGGCGCTGGAGGAGCCGGTGGTCAGGGCGGTCATCACCGTGCCGGCCTACTTCAACGACGCCCAGCGCAACGCCACCAAGCGGGCCGGGGAACTGGCCGGTCTCACCGTCGAGCGCATCGTCAACGAGCCTACCGCGGCGGCGCTGGCCTACGGGTTGGACCGGCTCAAGGAACGCGCCAAGATCGCCGTGTATGATCTGGGCGGCGGCACCTTCGACCTGTCGATCCTCGAGCTCAACCACGGCGTCTTCCAGGTGCTGGCGACCAACGGCAACACCCGGTTGGGCGGCGATGATCTGGACCGTCGGATACTCGAGTTCCTCGCCGAGCAGTTGCGGGCTGGCGGCGGCCCGGACCCCCGGGATGACCTTCCGCTGCTCTCGCGCCTGCGCGAGGCGGCGGAGCAGGCGAAGATCCGGCTCTCGACCGAAACCGAGGTCGCGATTGCGCTGCCCTTCCTCACCCCAACGTTCAGTTTCGAGTATCGTTTAACGCGCGACGCGCTCGAAGCGTTGACCCGGGAGATCGTGCTGCGCACCCGGGCCCATTGCCTGCGCTCGCTGGCCGACGCGAAACTCCAAGCCCGGGAGCTGGACCAGGTCATCCTGGTCGGCGGCCAGACCCGCATGCCCCTGGTGCGGCGCTTAGTCGCGGAGTGGTTTGGGTGTCCGGAGTTCACGGAGGAGCGGGGCGACCTCCGGCTGGGCGCCGAGTACCACCGTCCCGCCGGCCCCAAGTTGAACACGTCGCAGAACCCCGACGAGGCGGTCGCCCTCGGCGCGGCCATCCAAGCCGAGATTCTGGCCGGTGGTTTCAAGCATCTGCTGCTCCTGGACGTGACCCCGCTGTCGTTGGGGATCGAGACGTTTGGTGGCCTGATGAACGTCATCATCCCGCGCAACTCGACCATCCCCGCCAAGGCGGGCGAGCTGTTCACCACCGCGGTGGATTACCAGCGCCAAGTGCTCATTCATGTCCTCCAGGGCGAGCGGGAACGGGCCAAAGACAACTGGAGCCTGGGCCGCTTCACCCTTGAGTTCCCCCCGGCGCCCAAGGGCGTCCCCCGGGTGGGGGTGCAATTCGAGATCGACGCCAACGGGATTCTGCATGTGCTCGCCCGGGATGTGCGGAGCGGCAAGCAGGTCGTGGTCCAGATGACCGCCGCGGTGGACGTCGATGACGCCGCCGTCCAACAGATGGTGGAAGAGTCGGTGGAACACGCCTTCGACGATCTGGCGGCCCGCCAATGGATTGAGGCCAAACTGCGCGCCGGCGAGACCCTCACCGCCACGCGCAAGGGTTTGGCCGAATGCCACGACCAACTCGAGGACGCCTACCGGACGCAGGTCGAGGCCGCCCTCCAAGCCGTCGAGCGGGCGTTGGACCTGGAGGACCCGCAGACCAAGGTGGGCGATGCCCCCCGACTCAAAGCCGCCACCGCCGCGTTGGACGAAGCCACCAAGCCCCTCGCCGACCTGCTCATGGATCGGGCAATGGAAGCGCTCCTCCGCCAGCGGGGGATGATCCAGTAGCCGCATGGCCCCAAGCTCGCCGCGACCGCGACCGGCCGCCTCCCCGGGCACGAGCAACCCC
>JAJXTA010000268.1 GCA_021784265.1 bacterium
GCGCCGGCCAGCGCCGTCCGTCGCGCGGCCGCCAACTGGAGGCCTTGCGCCAACGAGGCCGCCCCACGGCCCGCCGCCGGGTGCTGGAGAAAACGCTCCGCCCAGTGCGCGAACTCCGCGACCACCACCCCCCGCGGGTCCCCCGTCGGCGTCCCGACCGTGACGGTGACCGGCCGCCCCTGAAGTGCCCCTACCGACAGCAAGCCCGCGTGCGGCGCCGCCGACACCGTCGCGGCCGGCGGCGTGACCCGTCCTGACGACGCGGCCACCTGCCGATTTGAATGCCACAGCGAAACCAGCCCCACGCCCGCGCCGACCACACCCAGCACGCCGTACCACCATCTAACGCTCTTCATACGCTTGGACCTCTTGTTGCCTTCGAAACCAACGCGGCCCCACGTGCCGCTCCGAACATTGCCCCTCCCCCCCTGGATCCGCCTAGGGTTGTTCCGCCGCTCCACCGTAGGTACGACTTGGATAACTTAAGCTTACGGGGAGGACGCTACTGAGCCAGGGTCCTCCTGGCTAGCGAAAAAACCGTCCTGCGGCGAGGCTGTTTAGCACCCAACCACCCGCTGGAGTTGGGCGGCGGTCACCTCCAAGAGACCCTCGGTCCAAATCGCGTAGTCCGCCAACGCCATCTTCTTCTCCACCGGCCACTGGGCCTGAACGCGCTGGGCCGTTTGCGCCGCAGCCCAACCCCGCTCCGCCAAGCGTTGATATTGCGTCGCCGCACTGCAGGCCACACAGAGGGTCGCGTCGAAGTGGGGAGCCGCCTGGGTCTCGAAGAGCAGCGGGATGACCACCACCCCCACGGCGCGTCCCGCCGCGCGCCACTGCTCGGTCGCCGCCATCCAGGCCGCGCGGATGCGAGGATGGAGGATGGCCTCGAGCTGCCGCCGGGCCGCCGCATCGGCAAAGATGATCTCCGCCAGCGCCGCGCGCTGCAGCCGCCCGCCCGGGTCGATCACCGTTGGACCAAACGTCTGCCGGATCGCTTCCAGCGCCGGCTGGCCGGGGGCGACCAACTGGCGGGCCAGCACATCCGTGTCCACCACTTCGACCCCGCGGGCGCGCAAGAGCATGCCCGCGGTCGATTTCCCCATGCCCACCCCCCCGGTCAATCCCAAGAGCCTCACCGCAGCAACCCACGATAGAACCAAACCGGCCGGTTCGTACTGGGTGTGTCCCACCAGTAGATGGCGCCCGTGTCACCGACATTGGTCGTAAACATGTCCGTCCAGTTGGTGAAGCCGCGGGCGCCCTGGATCGCATACGTCCGGTTAGGGTAACCCTGCAACCAGAGCAACCGTTCCCCGTCGGGAAAACCGAGGAGAGTCAAGTTAGCCGCCAGCGGAATCGTGGGCAGGGGCAGGTACAAGCCATCGATGAAGGCGGCGTCCAGACCGGCGCTAAAATTCGCATCCTTCACGTAACGCCACTCGAGGTGGTTGGCCCCCGCTGGGACCGGAAACGTAAATGTCTGCCACGGCACGTCGCCTGACCAACGCTGAAGCAAGACCCCGTTGAGATAGAACTCCAACACATCCCAATTGGCTTCCGAGCTGACTCGGACCCGGAACGCGCCGGTGCCGGTCGCCAGCCCGGTATCCAGGATCAACGAACTTTGCTGGCTGTCCCCGATGTGCCCCGACCGGGCGGCAAAGCGGCCCGTATCCACCACGTTGGTCTGGAGCAACCAGGGTTGGTCGCCACCAAACGACCACGTCAAGTTCAGATTCGTCTCGAATCGGCCGGTGTCGAACGCCGGGATGGGCGCGATCACTTCGAAGCTGGCGGACAGCGTAGAGTCCTGCGTGATCACCAACGCGAGCGGGTTGCCACCGCCGACGCCAGCCCCTTGCCAGCCCGCAAAGGCAAACCCTCGCTCCGGCAGGGCCGCTAAGTATTGCGTCGAGCCCGCCAGGTACAGGCCCGAGCGCGGAATCACGATTCCTCCCAGCGCCGCCGGCACCGTCAGGGTGAAGTAGGTGGCGGTGCTGGTGAAGGTGTAATGCAACTGATAAAGGCCCGTGGCGCCGCCGAACCCGTCCACCCCAATCGCATAGGTGACCCCCGCCTGCAAGTTGGTGGTCAGGTCGCAGTAGCCGCCCGGCGCCGATTGGGCCTCGGCGATGGTGGTGAGATTGCTCACGCTGGCGCCGGTATAGAGGCCCAGGAGCGTATCGAAACCCGAACCCTGGGTGCTCAGGTGCAGCAAACCCACGCTTGGGGCGGTGAAGAGGAACCACACCGAGTGTCCGCCATCGTTGCCCCCGATGAACGGCTCGCCCGGCTCCTTGGTGGCGTGCACATTGTCCCCCGTGGCGCTCCCGGTGACATTCGTCAGGAGTAGAGCGTTGACAAAATTGTCATTGAACGGGTCCAACAAGCTCACCTGAACCACCGCCGGCTGGCTGAGATTGCCGGCCACGTCCTGGGCCACCACCCCGATCACATTCAACCCGTTGGTCAGCGTGACCGTCGCCGACCAATTCGTCGTCCCCGTCGCTGGGCGAAGCGGCCCCGCGTTGACCTGGACCAGCACCTGGCTGACCCCGGTGTCGTTTGGTGCGGCGTCCTTGGCCGCCCCGCTCACGGCAAGAACGGCGGAGCCCGTGACCGCGTTATTGGTCGGGGCCAAAATCGTTACCTGCGGCGGGATCGTGTCGGGCTCTCCGCCGGGGGCGATGGTGAGCCGGATGGTGCCCACGCCGTTGGTGTCGTACCCCGCCACGGCAATGCGGTAGGTCACCCCAGCCACCGCGTCGAAATTCACGTGTGCCTTGAGCCCGTTCTGGACGTCGTTGGTGGACCACGCCACCAGACTGAGCGAATCCAGGGTGTCGCCCGTATAGACCGCGACCACGGGACTGAAGGAGCTGCCGGCCGTGTCCACCAACACGTTCCCGCTCACCGCCGGCGACCACACCCACCAGAGCGACGCCGCCACACTCGGATCGCCCCCGTGAAACGGTTCGTCCGGTTCGATACTGGCGAAGGTGTTGGTGCCCAAGAACACACCGCCCGCGGCGGGCACCCGCAGCGCATTGGCAAAGTCGTCGTTGGCCGGTCGGCCGGCGGCCAGGTACGTCACACTGGCGGTGTTGGTAACCGCCGCCCCGGGCTGCAGTTCCCCCATGTCGTTCGTCACCGACAGGTCTTGCCCGCTCACCGTGAAGGTCACCTCGAATGGACCCGGGCTGGACAGCGCGGGCACCACCAAGCTCCCGCTGAACGTGAAGTCACCGGCCACCACGTCCGGCGGCACGCCGTCATCAAACAACGGCACGGTCTGGCCCCCGCTCTGCATGGTCACGACAACGTTGGTCCACAGGTTCGAGTTCTGCACGGTTACGAACACGGCCTGGACCGTCTGCGTCACCATCACCGTGCCGGCCGGCGGCAGGATCGAGACCTGGAAAGTGTTGGTCGAAACCAGATTGGTCGAGGACTGGGCCCACGCCATTCCCGTGGCCGCCCACCAGCCCAAGACCAGGGTTCGCGTAACGCACTTCAACATGTAGGCTCCCTTCCAGGCGACGGGGGACGCGGCGCGCCGCTGCCGAGCGAGCGGACCCGCTGCCGCCGTCGGCGACGCAGGGGTTCCAGACTCACCCGGCCAGGCCAAGGAGGTGTCACCAGGGCGCATAACGAGCGCGATAGAACCGCCAGTTCAGGTTCGTGGATTGAGGATCGACCAAGGCGCCCAGCCCCACCGGCGCGGCGTTGGTGACCAGCGGCGTCCAGCGCACCAAGTCCGTCGAGGTCTCGATGACCACCGTCGCTCCCGGTTGCGCCGCCCACTCGACCTGGAACAAGCCGTTGGTCCAGGTCACTGCTGGGGTAAACGCCAGCGCGGCGGGATTCGTCACCACCACGTTCACCGGGGCCGAGGTCGCGCTCAGCCCCAGGGCGTCGGTGGCCTGGGCGCTGAGCACATAGGCGCCCGCCAGCACGTTGCTCCACGTCAGCCCGAAGGGCGCGTTCGTCGCCGTCCCCAACAGGTTCGTCCCCGCGAAGAACGCCACCTGGGTCACCGTGCTGTCCAGATCGAACACGTCCGCCATCATGGGCAGATTCACCGGGGCGAAGTAGGTTGCACTGTTCGTCGGCATCAGCAGGCTCAGCAGCGGCGGCTGGTTCGTGACCACCACGATCGCCACCGGGCTAGACACCGTGGTCAGCCCACCATCGTCGGTGGCCCTCGCCGTGAGGGTGTAGATCCCGGGACTGACGTTGGTCCAGGTCACACTGAAGGGGGGGGCTGCGACCGTCCCCAGCAACGTGCTCCCCGCATAAAACACCACCTGCGTCACCGTCCCATCGCTGTCCGCCGCGTCGGCCTGCACCGCCACGTTCGCCGGCGCTACGAACGTCGCGCCGACGCTCGGCTGAGTCAGCGTCACCGTCGGAGCAACGTCGAAGAACGTCCACCGCGCGAAATGGAGCGACGGCCGGCCCCCGGCGCGCAGGAACGTGCCGCCCACAAACGTCTCCCGCCCCCGAAGGGCCAGGGCGGCCACGGTATCATCCAACCCGCTACCCAAGGACGACCAACGCACCCCATCCCACGCGGCCACATGGTTGGCGGGGAAATCGCCCGCCACCGTAAAATCACCCCCCACAAAGAGCGTTCCGCTCGGGTTGGCCGCCAAGGCTTCGACGGAGGGCGTTGGACCGCCCAAGCCCCCGCCTAATGCCCACCAATTCGTGCCGTCCCACCGCGCCACTCCACTGATCTCGCCGCTGCCGCCCGCGGCCGTGAACCGCCCACCCACGAACAAATCGTCGCCGCTGGCAGCCAGCGCCGCCACCACCCCATTCAGCCCGGCGCCGAGCGCCGTCCAGTTGGTGCCGTCCCAGCAAGCAATGTTACTGGCCGTGATGCCCCCGGCCTGGGTGAAGTCGCCGCCGGCATAAAGCCGCCCGTTGGCCGCCTGCGCCAGCGCATACACCTTCCCGACAATGCCGCTGCCCAGCCGCGACCAATTCGTCCCGTCCCACTGCGCCATCGCGTGGGCGCTGAAGCCACCGGCCCGGCCGAACTCACCGCCGGCATAAAGCCCGTTGGCCGAGATCAGC
Organism: bacterium; assembly: GCA_021784265.1. Classification (GTDB taxonomy): domain Bacteria; phylum Verrucomicrobiota; class Verrucomicrobiia; order Limisphaerales; family J093; genus JAJXTA01. The sequence goes on from JAJXTA010000268.1 coordinate 5,086, forward strand.
AACGCGTCCACGTTGCCGTCCAACCCCAACCCCAACGGCCACCACTTGGTTCCGTCCCACCGGGCCAGGTGCGAGACGGGGACCAAACCCGCGGCGCTAAAGGCGCCGCCGGCAAACACGGCGCCTTGCGAATCAATGGCCAGGGCAGCCACTGGACCGTTGAGCCCGCCTCCTAACGCCGACCACCCGCTCCCGGTCCATTTGGCGACGTTGCCGGCGTTGATCCCGCCCACCACCGCCAAATTCCCACCCGCATAGACCCCGCC
>JAJXTA010000269.1 GCA_021784265.1 bacterium
TCCGGCATGACGGGCGCGCCAACGTGCTGGCGGCCGACGGCCACGCCACCGGCGCGCGTCCCGTGCCCGGTTCGCTCGACCCGCGCCTGCCGCCCCAACTGGTGGGCTGGCTGCGGCCCGAGTTGCACACCTTTCCCTAAGTGCCCCAACCCCGCACGACGCTGCCGTTCGTCCGCCCGATTTGGCCGGGGGCGCGGCACGGAATGCTGTTGTCACTCCGCGGCCGCGCCGCTAGCCTGGGCGCGTTCTCCAAACATAAGACCGTTGCCGTTTGACACGTTATGAAGAAGCATTCGTTCCGCTGGGTGAGTCCGCTCCTGTTGGGCCTGGGGTTGTCCCTTCCCCTGGGTTTTGCCGCCGATACCGAACCGGGCTTTGTCAGCCTGTTCAACGGCACCGACCTCAGCGGCTGGGACGGCAGTCCGGACCTCTGGTCGGTCCAGGACGGCGCCATCACCGGTCGCACCACCAAGGAGCATCCGGCCAAGAGCAACACCTTCCTGATTTGGAAGGGGGGAACCGTCGAGGATTTCGAGCTGCGGTGTTCGTTCAAGCTGACCCCGGGCGACGAGGCCGGTTTTGCCAACTCCGGGGTCCAGTACCGCAGCAAGGTGGCCGATCCCAGCTACTGGGTCGTGGGGGGTTACCAGGCGGACATGGAGGCCGGGCCAACCTACACCGGCATTCTGTATGAGGAACGGGGCCGCGGTATTCTGGCGACACGCGGCCAGATGGTGCGGATCGAGGCGGATGGGACCAAACGCGTGGTCGGGACGATGGGGACTTCGGCCGATGTCGCCACGGCCATCAAACAGGGGGATTGGAACGATTACGTCATCATCGCGCGCGGCAACCACCTTACCCAGGTCATCAACGGGCGGGTCACCGTGGACGTGACCGATGACGAGGTGGCTAAACGCGCCATGTCCGGCGTCCTGGCCCTCCAACTGCACGCCGGCCACCCGATGATGGTCCAATTCAAGGACCTGCGCCTCAAGCGGCTCTAGCCCCGGGCGGGGACCACGGTCGGCCGGTCAAACAGGCTCGTCCCGTCCCGTCGAGCGGGAGCGTATCATGAACGCCATCGGCCTGAGGCCCGCGGCACTGTTGGCGGGCACCTTGCTCGCCGCCGCGGCCGCCGGCGGTCCGCGCGCCGCCGACCAGCCCCAATGGGGTGAGCGCTTTTCCCGCAACATGGTGTCGCCGGAGCGGGACCTTCCCGACTCGTTCGATCCGAAGACCGGCAAGAACGTCGCCTGGTCGGTCCAATTGGGGACCGAGACGCATTCGACCCCGATCATCGCCGGCGGGCGCGTGTACATCGGCACCAACAACGGCGAACCGCGCGATCCGAAACACCAGGGCGACCGCGGGGTGTTAATGTGCTTTGCCGAAAAGGATGGCCGGTTTCTCTGGCAGTTGGTGGTGCCCAAACGCGAGGACGACCCCTATCTCGACTGGCCCAACAGCGGGATCGCCTCCCCGGCGACCGTCGAGGGCGATCGCGTGTACATCGTCAGCAACCGGGGGGAGGTGATGTGCCTGGACGCGCAGGGGATGGCCAACGGCAACGATGGGCCGTTCCGGGACGAAGGCCGGCACATGACCCCGCGCGGCGCCGCCTTGCTCGAGCCGGGGCCGACGGATGCCGACATTCTTTGGCTGTTCGACCTCGTCAGCGGCGCCGGCATCTATTCCCACGACGCCGCGCACAGCTCGATCCTGGTGGTGGGCCCCTACCTCTATCTCAACACCGGCACGGGCGTGGACAATACCCATCGGCGCATCCGCACGCCCAACGCGCCGAGCCTGGTCGTGCTGGACAAGGCCACCGGCCGGCTCGTGGCGCGCGACCAAGAACAGATCGCCCCGCGCATCTTCCACTCGACCTGGGCATCCCCCGCGCTCGGCGTGGTTCACGGGCGGCCGCTGATCTTCTTCGCCGGCGGGGACGGCGTGGTTTATGCCTTCGAGACTGTCCCCACGAACCCGCCGCCGGGCGAGGTGTTGAGCCTCAAGAAAGTCTGGCAGTTCGATTTCGACCCCACCGGTCCCAAAGGGGACGTGCACCCGTTCCTCACGAACCGACGGGAAGGACCAAGCAACATCTACGGCATGCCCGTTTTTGCCGAAGACCGGCTCTTTGTGGCCGGCGGAGGGGACGTGTTTTGGGGCAAGACCCAGGCCTGGCTGAAGTGCGTCGATCCGACCGGCACCGGTGATATCACCCAATCGGGCTTGGTTTGGTCCTGCCCGCTGTCGCGCCACACCCTCTCGACCGCCGCGGTGTGCGACGGCTTGGTCTTCGTGTCCGATTGCGGGCACGAGGTCCATTGCATCGATGCTCGCACCGGCCAGCCGAATTGGGCGCTGCAGACGCGCGGGGAGATGTGGGCCTCGCCGCTGGTGGCCGACGGCAAGGTGTACCTCGGCACGCGCAGCGGCGATTTCTGGGTCCTGGCGGCGAGCAAGGAAAAGAAGGTCCTGAGCACGATTGACCTGGGCAGTCCCATCAGCGCCACTGTCACGGCCGCGAACCGCACCCTCTACATCGCCACCATGACCCACCTCTACGCCGTCCGGAAGAAGGCCGAGTAACCCCGACTGCGGACCTCATCCCACCTGGCCGAGCGAGCCCAACTCAAGTCCCGCGGGAACGATACGCTTGCAGCCCAGGGCGGCGGCCCCGCCGGCCTTGTGCTGGGCTGGTATCTGGTCCTCGCGCTTCTCCTCGAACAGAAGGAAGCGAGGTTGCTCGGGGAAGGGTTTGCCCTCACTGATGAGCCTGCTGAGGCCGCGCCTCTCGGCGCGGTGAGTGCGCCGGCGGCGCCGCGGGCCATAGACCCAGTTAGACGGGGGGGTGGCGGCTGCTTTGGCGGTGGCGACGATGGCGTCGAGTTTGGCGTTGAGTTCGGCACGCGCGTCCGGCAGGAGCTCGGCGGGATGAATGAGGTCGGCGAGAAGGTGGTAGTTGCGTTTGAATAGGAGCTGCTTCAACCCTATTTTCTCGTAGAAGTTCTTGAAGAGGGGATCGAGAAAATCATCGGTGATCTTGAGGTCGGGTGAAGAGGGCGGCGGCTTGTTGGTTATACGCAAGGCATTTTCAAGCTCGGCGATGCACTCCTGCATCACTCGGGCGCGGCGGTCGGCTTGGGCCCGGCCGAAGAGGTCGTCCTCCTGATCGTGACGAGCGAAGCGCTCGAGGACCTGGGGGGTCACGATGTAGTTTTCGATTTCGCGCCGTTGCCAGCAGAGGATCTGGAGCCCAGCCGCCGAGTCGGGCGAGGGATGAATCCGGTCGAAGATGGCCAGACCAGCGAGGTCCGGCTTGGCCTCACGGAGGCCGTGAAAAGTGTCACGGGCGTGATCAGGGATGTTAGTCTTGATATAATGGACGGGGGGTGACTCCAGAACGGCGGCCGCCGGGTGGGCGAGCTTCCGGGCGAGCGAGCGGAGAATTGCGAGATCGGTGGAGCCCTCGAGAAAGAGCATCCACCCCTTGCTCTCGGCAAGATAATAGAGGTCGAATCGAATGCTCTGGAGGGCCTTGGCGGCCTGGCTTTTCTGGCGGCTGTCGAGGCGGTGGGGCGCGCCGACGAAGGCGACCACTACGTCACGCTCAGCGGCCTCGTTGAGCACCACCTCCGAATGGCTAGCGGCGATGATTTGGCTGCCCTTATCTCTGGCGACGTCCGTGAGCAGGTTGTAAATCTCGCGCTGCCGAACGATTTCCAAATGGGCGTCGGGCTCATCCAACAGGAGCGCGCTCCTGGGGTTCTGATGGAGGTAGGCGAGCAGGAGAAGGGTTTGTTGGAAGCCCCGGCCGGCGCAGGCCAGGTCGAGGGCGAGACCGGCTTGTTCGTACCGCATGCGGATTTCGCCGCGTTCGGGGACGTAAACCGGAGGGAGCAGTCTGACACTAAAGAGCCGCTCGATGCAGCCTGCCAGTTCGGTCCAGAGGGCGGGGTTTTCGCCGGTATGCACGCGATGGCAGAGGTTACGCAGCACCTCGGCCGTGCGCCCCTGGCCGATCAACACGCTGATTTCTCCCGGCTCCTTGCGGAATTCCTCGGAGGCCAAGCCGGACATTGGGGGAAGGTACGCAACACGACTGCCGAGCGCGAGCGCGAGGAGCTGGTCGCGCTGGTCCTTGGCTTCGGGCCAATTGAGGGCGCGACAATAAAACGATTCCTCGTTGGCAAAGTCGAATTCCATGCCCAACGACCAGGCCTGCCCCTGGCTGACGCCGTCCAGGGTGATTTCAAAAGTGACGTTGCTGGTCTTTGGTCTGCCGCTGGCGCGGTCGATGTCCCGCACGTGCAAGCCGCGCCAGAGCAAGCGGGCGCTGGGAATGGGAATGGAAAAGAGGTCGCGGCGGTTAAGGGTTACCCCTGTGCGCTCGCGGGCTGTGCTGTCCTTGCGTTTCTCGGCCCACTTGCGGAGGCCAATATCCAAAGTGTCAAGGCTTGAAGGGCGGTGGTTTTGCCGGAGTTGTTCGGGCCAATGAACACAACGGCGTCAGCGAGCGGGACTTCAGCGTGCTCCAGCCTCTTGAAATTGTCGATTGTCAGTTTGGTAAACACGAGCGGGTCCTATGGTTTAGAGGAGATGCCGGGTTTGTAGTCGGTGAAACCAGCGGCGAGAGAGGCGAGCGACTTGGCCCCCTGGTTCCCGAACCACGTTTCCAAGGGGTTTTCGTCCACCGGCAAGGCCAAGCGGCGCTCCTTTTGCCGCCGCTGGTGAAGGTAGCTCCAGGCGATAAGGCGGGAGGAGTTTCCCGCAGGCCGTGCCGCGCGGCGACTCATCAGCAGAGAACCGGCGCTGCTCAGGGATCAGCAGCGCCTCGGGCGAGGTCGGAAGCTCAGGGTGCGGTGCCATGCCGTGCTCGGTGGCAGCGTAGCGAGAAGCGGCGCTTGGACACAACGTGAAACGGGGTCGCCCGCCCGCTCGCGGCCGCCCTCCGGGTGTTGCCGGTGACCGTCCTCACCGGCGCCCGCCAGCCCGGCAAGACGACCTTGGTCAAGCCGCTCGCCCCTCCCGCGCCTACTTCACGCTGGACGATTTCGGCGTGCTCGATCAGGCCGAGCGTCAGCCCGACTCCTTGCTGCGCGCCCGGCCGCTGACGCTGGACGAGGTGCCACGCGCGCTCGCGCTCGGCGACGCCGCCCGTCGCCAGGATGATCTGAAGGCGAACCGGGTGGACGTTGCCGCTCTTGTGGTGGAGGTGGTCCGATAATCCGGTCTCGCGACCCCGGCGGGTTGGCGCCGGCGCGGGTCACTCGGGGTCCGGGTACTGCTTGGGCGGCGTGCCGCTGGCCTCGAGGACGGTCGGAGCGGCACCCGCGGTCTCG
>JAJXTA010000270.1 GCA_021784265.1 bacterium
TTCCGATCCCCCTCGAGCAGGAAGAACATGGCGTCGCCGGCGGACCCTTGGCGCACCAGTTCCGTCCATTGGCGGACCTGCTGGACCTCCATCATTTGCGCAAACCGGCCGAGCTGTTGGTCGTTCATGTCGGCCAGGATCTTGAGCCGCCGCAGGCTGCCGGGCTTAACCCCCGGAATTAAGGGGGCGAAGGCGCGCATGACGGTGGTGTCGCCGCTGGGCCGGCGGGCGAAGAACATTTTGAGCTCCGGCACCTGGGCGGCCTTGAGCCAAGCCTCCTCCCGTTCGCAGAACACCCACGTGTCGCCCGTCACCCGCTCCTCCTGGACCCAGTTCACGAGCACAGGGAGTTCCACCGGGCCATAGACGACGTTGTCCACGCCCCATATCTTGTAGCCGACCACAGCCGCGTCGGGTTCCATAGTCGGGGTTATAATTCAGCCGGCCCGACTAATAAAGGGAAAATTACCGGCCAGCCTGGCGCGGGCGCGCCCTGCCCGCCCCCGGTGGCGTCCGGCCTACATCTTCTCCAAGGTCTGGATCCCCAGCAGGTCCAATCCCTGGCGCAACACGCCCGCCGTCAGCGCACACAGGGCCAACCGGCTCCCGCGCGCCGGTTCGGGCGCCTTCAGCACCGGGCAGTTCTCGTAGAAACCGGTGAAATGCCCGGCCAGCTCGTAGAGGTAGTTGCAGAGGTAGTTGGGCCGATACTCCTCGGCGACGGCCTCGAGCACCAAGCCGAAGGTAAGGAGGTGTTTGGCCAACCGCAGCTCCTCGGGGGCGGCCAGCTCGAGGGTGGCGGGGGCCGCGCCGGGGGCGGGATCGGGCAGTTTGCGGAAGATGCTGCGGATGCGGGCGTACGCGTATTGCAGGTAGGGGGCGGTGTTGCCGTTCAAGGCTAGCATCTTATCCCAGTTGAAAACGTAGTCGCTTTGGCGGTTGGGCAGCAGGTCCGCGTACTTCAACGCCCCCAGCCCGACCACCCGGGCAATCTCCCGCCGCTCCGCTTCGGGCAGGTCGGGGCTCTTCTCGCTGACGACCCGCAAGGCGCGGTCCTCGGCTTCGTCCAGGAGATCGGCCAGGCGGATGGTGTCGCCGGCGCGGGTCTTAAACGGCCGGCCATCCTCGCCCAGGATCGCCCCGAACCAGACGTGGGCCAGCCGCAGGCGGGTCTCGGGGCGCCACTGGCGGAAGATCGCGAACAGTTGCTTGAAGTGGAGCTGCTGCCGCCCATCGGTCACATAGACGATCTCGTCCGGCTGCCACGTCTCCTGGCGGTAGGCGAGGGTGGCCAGATCGGTCGTGGTATAATTGGCGGCGCCGTCGCTCTTCTGGATGATGGCGGGATGATCCTTAAGGTCTGGCAGCGTCTCGAAAAAGGCGACCAGGGCCCCTTCGCTGGGCCGGGCGAGGCCTCGCTCCACCAGCGCCTGGACCACCGCCGGCAGACGTGGGTTGTAGAAACTCTCCCCGAGGGTGTGATCGAAGCGCACGCCCAGCCGCCCGTAGATGGTATCGAACTGGCGCTGGGAAAGGGCGATCATCTCCCGCCAGAGCGCCAGGTTCTGCGCATCGCCCTGTTGCAGCTTGACCAACTCTTGGCGCGCCTGTTCGAGCATGGCCGGGTCGCGCTCGCACGCGGTATTGACCTGTTTGTACAGCCGTTCCATTTCGCCAATGGGGTCTGTGGCCAAGGCCGCCGGGTCCTGGTGGTGTTTCCAGCCCACCAACAACTTGCCAAACTGCGTGCCCCAGTCGCCCAGGTGATTGTCGGTGATGACCCGATGGCCCAGGCAGCGCAGCACGCGGGCCAGGCAATCCCCCAGGATCGTCGAGCGGATATGGCCCACGTGCATCGGCTTGGCGACGTTGGGCGAGCTGAAGTCCACAACCACCGTCCTGGGGGCGGCGCTCCGGGCGTAGAAGAGATGCGCCCCGCCCGCCGCCTCTCCGACCGCGCGCCCGACCGCCGCGGTCCGCAAGCGGAAGTTGAGGAAGCCCGGCCCAGCGACTTCGACACTCTCGCAGAGCTCGGTCACGTCCAGGTCCTTAAGCACCGCCTCGGCCAGGCGCCGGGGGTTCATCTGGCGGGCTTTGGCCAGGGCCATGAGGGCGTTGGCCTGGTAATCGCCGAATTTGGGCTCCGGGCATGGGCGCACCTGCACGCTGGCCAGCGGGGCCTCGGGCAATTGCGCCGCCACGGCCGTTCGCAGTCGTTCTTCGATCAATCGGTGCAGCATGGGGGAGGTCACGGGCGCCGCGGCCGGACGCGGGCTTCGGCGGCGCGAGCGGGTCCGGGCTAGCGCCCGGCGGAATTGTCCTTGATGATGCGGAACATCGCTTCGGCGTCGGGAGCCCCCTCGAGCGCCTGGCGGAACTCTTTCTTGTGGAGCAATTTGGCGATGTCGGCCAGGGTGTGCAGGTGCTTTTGAAACTGGCCCTGCGGCACGAGGAACAGCATGACCAAGGTCACCGGTTGGGCGTCCAGAGCATCGAAGTCGATCCCCGTGCGCGAGCGCCCGAACACCCCTACCACGTCCTGGATCAGGTCCGTCGTCGCGTGGGGAATGCCGATGCCAAAGCCGATGCCGGTGCTCATCGAGTTTTCCCGCTTCCGCACCACGGCAGCAATGGGCTCCCGGTGTTCGGGTTTGATTTTACCCGAAGTCGCCAGCCGGTCGATCAACTCATCGATTACCTGCCACCGATCGGACGCTTTGAGGTCCGGGATGATCTGGTCGGGGTGCAGGATATCGCCCAGGGTCATATTCGTCGTAACGAGGGGGGAGTGTGGACTCGTTCAACGGTTCCGTTCAAGCGTGAATTCACCAGACCGCGGTGGCCGGAAACCATCGCCCCCGCGAGTGAGGGCGGACGCGCGCGTTGCCGCCGCTTGCCATCGACCGGCAGGCTGCTATGGTCCCTGCGGTTACACCAACCGGATGCGCCGGGACACCCTCGTTATCGTGCCAACGTATAATGAGCGGGAGAACCTTCTCCCGCTCGCCGACCGGCTTATGGGACTGCCGGTGGCGGTGGACCTGCTGGTGGTGGACGACAACTCGCCCGACGGCACCGGCCAGATGGCCGATGACCTCGCCGCCAAGAACCCCGCCGTGCACGTCGTGCACCGCCCGGAGAAGGTTGGGCTGGGCCGGGCCTATTGCACCGGCTTTGCCTGGGCGCTGGAACGGGGCTACGAGTTCGTGTTCGAGATGGACGGCGACTTCTCGCATAACCCGGCGGACATCCCCGCGTTCCTGGAGGCGATGCCCAACGCCGATCTCGCGCTGGGCTCGCGCTATGCCAACGGAATCCGCGTCATCAATTGGCCCTTGCACCGTCTGCTCCTGAGCGTCTGCGCCGCCCGCTACGTCCGCCTAGTCACGGGGATGCCTGTAACCGACCCGACGGGGGGGTTCAAGTGCTTCCGGCGCCAGGCCCTGGCGGCTATCGGGTTGGATACCATTCGCTCCAATGGGTACAGCTTCCAGATCGAAGTGACCCACCGGCTCTGGCGGGTGGGGCTGAGAATCGTCGAGGTCCCGATCATCTTCACCGACCGTTTCCAGGGGACCTCGAAGATGTCCTCCAAGATCGTGCGTGAAGCGCTCGGGATGGTGTGGCGGCTCTGGTTCCAAAACGGGCTGCGCCGTTCCCCGCGCCGGCGGCCGCCACCCTGACCGCCCGGGGAGCGGGGCCCGCCGGCCGACGCGCGCCGCCACCTCGCGGGCCCGCGCGGTTAGTCGTGGACGCGGATGAAGGTCTTCACGCCGTGGTTGCCGGCGGCCATCGCCCGCAGGAGGTCGGGCAATTCACTCAGCGGACACTCGCCATCGACGAAATCGACGGCGCGAATCGTGCCTTGCTCGATCAGCTCGAGCGCGCGGCGGATGCTGCGCGGGGTGTGATGGAAGCTGGCCATGAGGGTCAGGTTCCGATAATGCATCAGGGCGGTGTCCAGGGCGACGGTCGTGCCGGTGGGGCAACCGCCGAAGAAGTTCACCCGCCCGCCCTTGCGCACCAACCGCACCGCCGCTTCCCAGGTTTCGGGTTTGCCGACCGCCTCGATCACCACGTCGAACCCGCGTGGGCCCTGGCTCTGGAGGGTAGGGACGAGGTTCCCGCCCTCGCTGATATCAATCACCCGGGCGGCGCCGAGGCGGCGCGCGGCCTCGAGCCGCCGGGCGCGGCGGCCCGCCACGCTCACCTCGCAGCCGAGCTGCCGGGCCAAGACCACGAACATGAGGCCGATGGGCCCGGCCCCGATCACCAGCACCCGCTCGCCGCGGGTCAGGCGGGTTTCCTGGACTCCTTGCACCACGCAGGCCAGCGGCTCGACCAACGCCGCGTCGCGGAACGCCGTCCCGGCTTGGAGCCGCAACATGTTCTTCCGCACCACGCGGTCCGGCACCACAATGGATTCCGCATACGCGCCGTTGAGGAAGAGCAGGTCCTCACACAAATTGGCCTGGCCCGCCCCGCAGTAGAAGCAGCTCTCGCACGGGGCGGAGTTGGCCACGACCACGCGGTCGCCTACCCGCCATCCCGCCACGCCGCGGCCCACCTCGCTGATCTTCCCAGCCAGCTCATGCCCGAACACCGCCGGGGGCACGATCATCCGGGCGTGGTACCCGCGGCGGAAGACCTTCAGGTCCGTGCCACAGGTGAGGGCGGCCTCGATGGCGATGCGGACCTGCCCCTGCCGCAAGGGGGCCGGAGAGACGTTCTCCACCTTGACCAGCTCTTTGCCGTAGAGCACCGCGGCTTTCATGGCGCGCAGGTTACCTCGCCCGCGGGCCAGCGGGCAACCCCTGAGTTCGCCGGGGCAAGGCCCGGCTCGAGGGACAGTGCTCCGCCCAAACGATCAGGCCCGTTGCGGCTCCTGTGTCCGGGCGGGGTCCTGCCCACTGTGCGGTGGGGGTCGCGTCTCTCACGCGGCCACGTCGGACGTCCTGTCGGACGAGTGCCAAGCACCGGGGCCGCCACTCGCTCCCGCGGAACGAGGAGCTGGCCGAAAGCGGCCACGTGGAATCCCGCCGAGTTCTGGGCCGAGGACCGAATGTCACGCTCGCGGTTCACCGCCGTACCGTGGCCACGCGCTACCGTCTTACCGGCCTCCGATTCCAACTCGGTGAACGAAGCCGCCGCCTCATCGAGGCGGCCTCCAAGCAGCCAAGCGTCGCCGAGTTTTGCCAGGGTTACGAGGCGTGGCGCTCGGCGCCAGCTTGTGGAGTTGCCGGACGACGGGCCTTTGTCGCGGGCGAGAGATCGCCTGGGAGCGCCGGCATCTCTGCCGGCGAGCGAGCGAACCAGCGGGCGGTTTCACCGCGCAAACCAGTGCCGGC
>JAJXTA010000271.1 GCA_021784265.1 bacterium
TGCCCGCCCTGCAAGACCCGCGCCCCGCGCGCCACCGCGTCCTGGATGACCTCCTCCAGCCGCCGCGCGGCGGGTTCGTCGATCACGGTGCCCACACGGGTTTCGGGGTCGGCCGGGTCACCCCAGGTGTACTCTTTGGCCTTGGCGACCAACCGCGCGGTGAAGGCCTCGAGGATGGGCGCCTCGACCAGCAAGCGCTTGACCGCCGTGCAGCGCTGACCGGAATTGCGGAACGCGCCTTCGGCGGCCAACCCCACGGCCAGCTCCAGGTCCGCGTCGGCCAGCACCAGCAAGGGATCGTTGCCTCCCAGCTCCAGGACCAACCGCTTGTAGCCCGCCTCGCGCGCGATCCATTTACCCACCCGCTCGCTCCCGGTGAAGGAGATCATTTCGATGCGCTGATCGCGCACCAGCGCGGCGGCCAGCGCCTCGTCTTGCCCGAGCAAGACGCTCAGGCGCCGCGGCGGCAGGCCGGCTTCATAGAGCAGCTCGGCAAAGCGAATCGCCGTGAGCGGCACCTTGGCCGAGGGTTTGAGGATGATGGGCGCGCCCGCGGCCACCGCCGGCGCCACCTTGTGAACCACCTGATTGAGGGGATGGTTGAACGGGGTGATGGCCAGCACGAGCCTCGCCGGCTCGCGCAGGGTGAAGATCTTCCGCGCCTTGCCCTGCGGCGAAACGTCGCCCGAGAACACTTGGCCGTCGTCCCGCAGCGCCTCCAGGGCGGCGAAGCGGAGCACGTCGAGCGCGCGCCCCACCTCATAGCGGGTTTCGCGCAGGCAGAGGCCGGCCTCACTCGTGATCAGACGGGCGAACTGCTCGCGCCGCTCCTCGAGCAAGAGGCGAGCGCGATCCAACACTGCGCTCCGCTCAAAGCGGGTCGGCAACTCACCACACGCCAGGGCGCCGACGATCGCCGCCTCCACGTGCTCGGGCTGCGCCAGGGTGACCCGCCCCACGGGAGAGGCGTCGTAGGGCGAGCGCACCGTCAGTTGCGCCGAAGAGACCACCGGTTGGCCTGCCGCGTAACAGGTAAGCTGCGCGAGGGGCGCCGGTTCGTTCATAGCGCGGTCCCGTTGAGGACGAAGTCAAAGATGTCAAAGTTGCGGGGATCACCCGCCGCCCGCGCGGCGTAGGCCGGGCGCAACGGTTCGGAGAGCAGGAACGGCACCATCTCCTCGTAGCGCCCGCCGTGGGAACGCAGTCCGCCAGCCACCGCCGCCAAGTCGTGCCATTCAGGCGTCCGCCCCAGCACGACGTCCCGCCCGGCCAAAACCACCAGATCGCCCAAGCGATCCTCGGGCAGCTCCAGTTTGCGGGCCGCCGTCGAACGGTCATAGACCTCGGTCACCCCCGCCAGCTCGCTCACCCATTGGCGCACCGGCGCCGCCGCGCCGGGCGGCGGCAGGTGCACGACCGCGAAGGAACCCAAGGCCCCGTGATGTGCTACATACGGATCGGTGATCGGCAGGATGACCCGGAAGCCAGGCCCGAACTGCTGGGTGAGGGCGCTCTCCAAATAGATGACGTTGGGCCCGCCGCCCGGGTGCTGCTTGGCGTTCATGCCATGATCCGCCGTCAAGCCCACGACGGCGCCCTGCGCCAGCAGACGCCCCAGGGCCGCGTCGATGCCGCCATAGAACTCCAGCGCTTCCACTGCCTCCGGGGCGAACTTGTGCTGGATAAAGTCGGTGGTCGAGAGGTAGAGGAAATCGGCCCGCTGCCGCGCCAGCAGGGCCACCCCCGCCTCCAGTACGTAAAGACTGGCCGCCCCGCTGTAGATGGGCGGGGTGGGAAGACCGACCACCCGTTCCAAGTCCTCGATCCCGTGGGTCGCCACGAGGGCTTCGTGTGCCTTCTCGGAGGAGACGGCAATCCCGCCGACGCCGGGCGCCTCCGGGCCAACCAACCCCTGGGCCAGGAGTTTCCGCAGCTTCTCCTTCGCGCTCACGACCGCGACCCGGCGCCCCGAGCGCGCGGCGGCGGCGAAGATCGTCTCGGCCCGGAGGAACGTGGGCGAATTCATCATCACCTCCTGCCCGCTGGCCGCGTCGTAGAAATAGTTACCCACGATCCCATGCACGGCCGGTGGGGCGCCGGTGGCGATCGAGGCGTTGTTCACGTTCGTGAAGGAGGGTAACGCGCTGCGGGCGAGCCCGCGGTAGCCGTCGCGGGCCATCCGCTGCAAGTGCGGCATTCGCCCCCGGTCCAGGGCGGCATCGAGATACTCGTCGGACGAGCCGTCCAGACAGATCACCACCGCGGGCCGGGCCGGGGGCGCGTAGCGTCGCCCATTGACGACAAACGGCGTGGTGGCGGGCGGTGTCATCGCGGGAGCGGCAAACCGAGTCCCATCGCGCGCAGCGAGGCTTCCACCGCCACCAGCAGCGCCGCGATATCGGCTTCCTCGATGCGGCCGATCGAGCCAATGCGAAACAACGGCACTTGGCTGATCTTGCCCGGGTAGATCAAGAAGCCTCGGTCGCTCAGCCGCTGGTAGAACGCCTCGAAGCTGAACCGCGGATCGGCCGGGAAATGGAAGGCGGTGATGATGAAGCTCTGAATCCCGGGCTCGAGGTACGGCACAAACCCAAGCCGCGCCATCCCGGCCAGGAGGCACCGGTGATTGCGTTGATAGCGCGCCCCGCGCGCCGCCACCCCGCCCTCGGCCTCGAGCTCGGCCAAGGCTCGCGCCAAGGCCAACAGCGCGTGGGTCGGGGGTGTGAACCGGAACTGTCCGTTGCGCTCGAACCCCTTGAGCTGGCCCAGCAAATCCAGGCTCAGACTGCGCGCCCAGCCCTCGCACGCCAGCAAGGCGGCCCGCCGGGCCAGCACAAACGCAAACCCTGGCACCCCTTCCAGACACTTGTTCGGCGAAGCGATGAGAAAATCGATGTCCGCCTCCGCCAGGTCGAGGGGGAGGGCGCCGAAGCTGCTCATGGCATCGAGGATGAACACCCGTCCCGAGGCCCGGGTCACCCGCCCCAGGTCGGCGATGGGGTTGAGGATGCCGGTGGTGGTTTCAACATGCACCGCCGCCACATGGGTCACGGCCGGATCGGTTGCCAAACAGGCCGCCAGCGCGCGCGGGTCGTTGACTCGGTCCTCGGAGGTGCGCAAGACCAGATGGTCGATTCCCGCCTGCCGCAGCATGAGCGCCATCCGCTCGCCGTACGCCCCGTTGGCGAGCACCGCCACCTTCCCCTGCGGCGGCACACAGGTGGCGAAGACCGCCTCGACGGCGAACGTCCCACTCCCTTGCAGCGGTATTGCCTCCCACCCCATCGCTTCGCTGACGCCCGCCACCGCGAGTAGCCGTTGCCGGATGCGCTTGACCTCGTCGTTGAACTCGAAGTGCCATGAGCCGGCATCATGCAGCATCGCCTCTTTGACCGTCCGGCTGGTGGTCAGTGGCCCCGGCGTAAAGAGGAGTTTGTCCCGCACCCCCGCCGGGGGCATGGCGGCCCGCCCAGACGCCTGGGCCGGGCCGCCGTCCGTGACGGCGACTCTTCTCCGCCCGGGCGACTGTGGGGACAGCAAACGCATGCGGTGCGAGGACCTTCCGCGTCCGCGCAGGGCGGAGCACCCGGTCGGGCCAAGTCGTGCGGGGCCTGTTCTAACAAAGGGGTTTGGGCCTCACAAGTAACAATTGTGACACAGGGTTGACGTGGGTGGGACCGCGGGGGAGACTGCGGCCGCCGGACCCCGGAAAGATTCGGCGAAATTTTGACTGCTATAAGACAACGCGAGGTTAAGGACGCGCCGGCGATGGTCGCGTCGGTTCGCGCGCGGCCCCGCTGCGCGGAGCCTCCCCCCCGGTCCCCGGCGATCCGCCATGCGCGCTGAGGAGGGCGAGGCCGCACTGGACCCGGTGGTGGCCGCCGCGGCGGCTGGAACGGCTCCACCGGGGGAATGTTCTCCGCCCCGGGCTTATGCCCTGCTGGCTCTCCTAATCCTGGGCTACATGGGGGTATATCTCTGCCGGAAGAACTTCTCGGTGGCGATTCCGCTGCTGGAGTCGCAGTTTGGCGTCTCCCGCGCCGCGGTCGGCGCGGTGGCGAGCTGGAGCACCATCGCCTACGCGGCGGGCAAGTTCCTGTTTGGACCCTTGATCGACCGCTTTGGCGGACGCGCCTGCTTTCTGCTGGCGCTGCTGGGGGTGGCGGTGTTCGGCTCGGCTGGGGCGTTGGCGGCCAGTTTGCCGCTGCTCACCCTGGCGTATAGCGCCAATCGTTTTGCCGGCTCGGCGGCGTGGGGCTCGATGGTGAAGCTCCTGCCCGGGTGGTTTGTGGAGCGCGACTTGCCGCTGGCGATGGCCTTGCTCTCGCTCAGCTTTGTCTTTGGCGGGGTGGCCGCCATGCTGCTGGCGGGCCTCATCGCCAGCGCGAGCGGCAATAACTGGCGGATGGTGATGGGCGGCCCCTCCGTGGTCCTGTTAACCGTGCTGCTGCTCAACTGGGCGCTACTTCCGCGCGGCGGTGGCTTGCAGACGGGACGCGCCGCGCGCGCCGGTTCGTCCTTCCGCTTCCGCCAGATCCCGGCGCTGCTCCGTCTGCCCCAATTCTGGGTGGTCTGCGGACTGAGTTTCGCCCTGACCTTGATGCGCGAGACCTTCAACACCTGGACCGTCGATTTCTTCAAAACGGAGGGCGGCCCCGAGATGTCCAATCGTATCGCGGCGTTCCTCTCGACGCCGTTCGATGCGCTGGGGGCGGTCGGCATCGTGGCCCTGGGCTGGGTCTTCGGCCGGATCAGCCGCCGGGCTCGTTGCCGGCTGCTTTTTCTGATGCTCCTGGCGGTCACCGTGCTAATTTATAGCCTCCCGGCTCTTTTCCATCGCAGCCTGTGGCTTGTCACCAGCGCCGTTGGGGTGATCGGTTTCCTCTCCTACGGCCCGTACAGCCTGCTGGCGGGGATTTTGGCCGTGGAGATCCGAGGGAAAGACTACGTTGGCACCGTCGCGGGCGTCGTGGACGGGACCGGCTACATCGCAGGGTTTTTAGCCGGCGGCTACTTCGGGCGGCTCGTGGACCTAGGCGGGTACCGCCGCGGCTTCGAGTGCCTCGCGGTGCTCACGCTCGTCTCGGCGGTGTTGAGTCTGTGGCTCTATCCGCCCCCGGGCCGACTCAAAAGTTGAGCAGGGTGTTCCGCCATTTGTCGGTCGTGGCCCACATGTTCAAAGGCCGGAACGCCATGCCAAACTTTAGAAACCGCGTGCTCCCGTCGGCAAAGGCGTAGTTCGAGCCACCACCCCGCGAATTACCCACCGCCCGGGAGTGCCGGGCTTGGTCCAGCTCGGTCAAGTCGTTGCCCATGCCTTCCAGGAAGTCCATGT
>JAJXTA010000272.1 GCA_021784265.1 bacterium
CAGTACGAGATCGCTAACTTCGCCCGAAAGGCCGACGGCCGCGGCGAAGTGCCCGGCTACGCCTGTCGGCATAACGTCAATTACTGGCGTGGGGGCTCCTTTTGGGGGTTGGGCCCCAGCGCGACCAGTTACGTGCGGGGCACGCGCTCGCGCAACTGGGCCAACACGGCGCTGTACTGCGAACAACTGGAGCAGGGGCGCCGCCCCGTCGAATCCACGGAACGCCTCGCGCCGTTGGGCCGAGCCGGGGAAATCGGGGCCTTCGGATTGCGGATGAATGCCGGGTGGCCTTTTGCCGAGTTCAGGGCCGCCACCGGTTTCGACCTCCACCCGGAGTGGACGGCAGATATGACGGCTTTGGCGGAACAGGGACTCGGGCGCCTCACCATCGACCGGTTTCAACTGACCGCGCGCGGGCTGCGTTTTGCCGACCTCGCTGCCCGGGCTTTCCTGCGCCCGGAGGGCCGCGCCGTTGCCGCCGATGGCCCTTGATGCGATCCAACAGGCGGCGCGCGAGCAATTTGGCCGCCAGAGCCATCAGTATGGCCCGGGTCACGTCCTCGAGAACCTGGAGGACGTCCGCGCGGCCCTGCCGCACCTCCACCTGCGGCGGGGTGCCGGCGTGCTGGACTTGGTGGCCCGGGCGCCGGCGTCGGTGCGCCGTCTGTTCCGGTTGGGGGAGGAGGAGGGCCGGGTGGTGTGGTGGTGGCGGCGCCTAACTCTGGTGGCGGAGCGGACGTCCGACCCGGACGCGCGGCGGTGAGCGGGCCGCTCGCCGCCCGTGTCGTGCTCGGTCCCGCCGGGGATGGCCTCGACACCGATGCGGGCGCGGCGTAGGCTCGCGCCCATGCCTCACCTCCCTCCTCGACTCCGGTTGGTTGGCTTCACCCTCATCGAGCTGCTGGTGGTGATCGCGATCATTGCCATCCTGGCGGGCCTGCTCTTGCCGGCGCTGTCCGCCGCCAAGGAGAAGGGCAAGGCGGCCAGTTGCCTCAACAACCTCCACCAGATGGCGATCGCCAGCCAGCTTTATACGGCGGACAACGCCTCGACCTACTGCTTCACGTTTCAGGTCCGAGGCAACAACGTCTTTCGCCGGGCTTGGTTCAATTTCCTCCAACCCTACCAACAGAGCACCAATCTGATCCTCTGTCCCTCGCTGACGATCAAGTTCAAGGAATTCCTCCAGAATTATCCCAGCGAGAGCCCTGACAAGGCCGTCGCCAACTACGGCATGAATTTCCGGCTGGGCGGCTGCGACTGGCCCGGCGTCTGGGACGTGAAGGATTGGCCGCCGTATAAAGACAGCAGCGTGAAGAACCCAGCCGCCACGGTCTTCCTGACCGACAGCGGGACGCGGCCGCTGGCCACTGCCGATCCTAACAAATGTGTGACCCCCGCCTCACCCGAGAAGCCCGGCTGTTGGATCGTCCACGATCCCCTCAACGACGCGCCGAACACCGGCGGAGTGACCTCCGACGATCCCAACTGGGGTGGCCCACAACCGCGGCACAGCCGGCGGAGCAATGTCCTTTTTGCCGACGCCCACGCCCAGGCGCTGCGGCCGGCCCAGTGGTATTGGGGCGGCACGCCGTGGCTGCAGCCGGCGCTGGGCGGGGGTCCTTAGGGTGATGATTCGGGAAGAGCGGTGCCTTCACGGTGAGGGGGCTTTGACCGAGGCTCGGCGCGGGCGGCTCCGCGGGTGCCGCGGGAAGGAGCCAGAGGACGGAGGCACAGGGGGAACGACGGGTTTCTCGGTGGCGTGGAGGCGGGCGAAGGAGCGAATCTAATATATTTGATTCCGCGTGCTCAAATCACTTGTTAAGCGCTCCAGTTCGGCGGTGTCCTGCCGATGATCCCTCTCGGCCACCGCGTACCAGGCGGACGACGGCAGCAGGGCTGAGCGGGCGGACGGTGTGCCGCCCGCCGCCGGCGGCGAGGAACCCATCCCCGTGGCGGGGCGGAGTCGTGGAGCCAGAACACGGTGGTGGTGGTCCTGGCGCCCCGCGGGGGGCGCCCCACCACCTTCGAGACCGAGAACCATCCAGCAGCCAGTATGAATCATCGGCAACGCCAACATTGCGGCCCGCGGTCATGGAAGGTGTGGATGGTCTTGGGCAGCGCGCTCGTCCTGGTCCGTCCGGTGGGTCTCCCCGGCGCGGTGCCACCAGTTACGGGGCCAGGCAGCGGTTCCGCCGCCGGCGCGACGCCGGTGATGTCGCTGGAGGAATGCCTGGAGACGGCGCTGCGGAACAATCACCGCCGCCCCGCCTCCCGCTTTGCCGTGGCGATGGCGGAAGCGCAGCACCGCCAAGCCCTGGCAGGCTACTGGCCGCAACTCAATTTGCGCGGTGGGTACCAGCGAATGGACGAGGCTCCCGACTTCCTGTTTCCCGCGACGCGGATGTACTTGCCGCCACAGTCGGTGAACCTCCCCGGCGGCGCGGCGACGGTGACGATTCCCGCCGGGGCCTTCGGCAACCCGGCGCCTATTCAATTGCCGGTGAGCTATCCCGGCCAAACCCTCAACACCCCGGCGCAGCAGTACGCGGTACCGGCCCAGGACGTGCGGTTGATGGATCCCAGCTCGGTCGTGGGGTCGTTGAATGCGACGTGGCTGCTCTACGACGGGGGCATGCGCCGCGGTCTGCGGGAACAGGCCGGCGGGTGGCTCGACGCGGTGAAGCAAGAGGCCCGGCGGACGGACCTGGAGATTACCGACAGCATCAAGCGGTTGTACTACGGGGCGGTGTTGGCGCAGCAGCTCCTCCAGGTAGGCACCGACACCTTCGAACGGATGCAGGCGACTCTGCGCCTGACCGAGACGATGTACCAACATGGCTCGGGCAAGGTCAACAAGACCGATTTTCTGGACAACAAGGTGATGGTGGAGACGCTGCGCTCGGCGGTCGCCCAATTGGAGAAGAACGCCGCCATGGCGCGAGCGGCGCTCGCCAACACGATGGGGCTGCCCTGGAATGCGGATGTCCGCCCGGCGGCGCAGACCATCCCTTTCGCCGCGCTTACGGCCAACCTTGATGACTTGGTGAGCACCGCCTACCAGTTCAGTCCGGATTGGGCAAAACTGCAGGCCGGCACCCGCGCGGCGGCGGGGGGCGTTCGCACCGCGCGGAGCGGGCACTACCCCAAGCTCGCGCTAACCGGTGAACTCCACCGGTGGTGGAACGGTTACGATGCCGGCCTGGCGACGGACAACAACAAACAGGGATGGACGGCAGGTGTCGGGTTGGAGGTCCCGCTGTTCGACGGTTTTCTGACGCGTAACCGGGTGAGCGAGGCCCGGGCCCGACTCCAGAAGATCAAGGAGGAAGGCTTTCTCCTCAAGGAAGGGCTGGGCTTGCAGGTCAAGGATGTGTTCCTCGGCCTGGCGGCAACACAGAAGGCCCATCGGGCGACGCTGGACGCCATGCAGGCGGCGCAGGAGAACCGGGACTTGAACGCCCGCGCGTACCAAAACGAATTGGTCGAGACCGAAAAGGTCATCCGGGCGCAACTGGTCGAGGCCTTGATGGCCGCGCAGCACTACAAGACCTGCTACGATCAGGTGGCGCTCCAATCCCAGTTGGACCTGCTGGTGGGCACGGAAGTGATCAAACGGCTCTTGGGCTCAGGCACGTGAGTCCGCCCAACCCGCGTTGCCGTCGCCCCACAGACCCCGCCATGATGCCGAGCCCGCGTCCTGCCCGCCGCGCCGAAGCGGGCGGTCTGCGCCCGCCGACCGTGCGGTGGGCGGTCGCACTGGCGCTGGTGGCGGGGTGGGTGGGCTGGGGAGCACCGCCGGAGCCCGATCCGAGCAACCGGCCGGGACGGGTGGCCTTCTCGTCGTCCCTGTTTGTGGACATCAACGAGAACGACGCGCGCGCCGCCGTGGCCGGGTGGGCGGAGGCCATGAGCCAGGAGCACGGCATCCGTTTCGACCCGGATCCGTTGATCCTCGACGGGATGGCGGCCATCCTGCGCGCCTTGCGGGAGAACCAAGTCGATGCGGTAGCCCTAACGACCGAGGAATGCTGGCGCTTGGACCAGGCTCTGCCCTTGGGCCCGTTCATCTTCGGTATCCGCGGGGGAGTCACCACGGAACAATACCTGTTATTGGTGGCGCAAGATAGTCCGGTCAAGCAGTTGGCCGATCTCCGGGGGCACAGCCTCGCGGTCTTCCAGAATCCGCGCGCCAGCCTGGCGCCGGTCTGGTTGGAGACCCGCTTGGCGCAGGCCGGCCTGGGCCGACTGGAACAGTTCTTCGGTGAGGTAAAGCCGAACCCGAAGCTCACCGGAGTAGTCCTGCCGGTGTTTTTCCACCAAGCGGATGCGTGCTTGGTGACCCGTTTGGGTTTGGAGACGATGAGCGAGCTCAATCCGCAGGTGGGGCGCCAGGTCCGGGTGTTGGCGGCCTCTCCCGCACTGGTCCCCAGCGTCTTCTGCTTCGTCCGGGGTCGGGCTTCTACGTTCAGAGAGCAGGTGTTGCCGGAGATCACCCAGCTCCACCGGACGCCCGCGGGCCGGCAGGTGCTGCTGTTATTCCAATCCGACCGCTTGGAGGAGTACCCCAAGTCCTATTTGGAAGGGGCATTCCAATTGCTGGCCGCACACCGTCGTTTGTGCGAGGGGGTGTTGGCGGACGGCGGAGGGGTGACGAACGGGGTCGCGACGGCCTCCCCGCCTGTCGCCCGGTAATCCATGCGTACCTCTCCTCCAGCACTGGAGCCAGCCGGGCGGGTGTGGCTTGGGCCCGGACCACGGTGGGGCTGGCTCGTCGGCCTGGGCGTACTCCTCCTGGGGACACAGGCGCAGTCACCGGCGCCGACGGGCGACAACTCGCGGGAAGACCCGCCGTTCCGCGTCGGCTTCTCGACGAGTATGTTCAAAGGTGTGAACCGGAATGATGTGACGGCATCGTTCAGCGCTTGGGTCCAGAGCGTGGCGGAGCAGAGGCGGGTACCCGTCGATCCGAAGCCGTTGCTGTTTGATAGCCTCCCCACTCTCGGTGAGGCGTTGGCCGGCCGGCGCGTCGATGCGGTCGGGATGACCACGGAAGAATACGCGCGCTTGCGCGGGGTGGTCCAACTGGCCCCGGTCTTCGTCACCCGGCGGGCCGGACGGATTGGCGAAGAGTATGTCATTCTGGTGCGACGCGCGAGCGGCATTACCGGGCTGGGGGATCTGCGCGGGCGGCGGCTGATGATCTACCAGCACGTGCGGACGTGCCTGGCTGAGGTGTGGCTGGAGACGCTGCTGGCGCGGAACCAATTGCCACCGCCGTCCGCCTTCTTCGGGCATCTGACCCGGGAGGGCCAACTGACCGCGGTCGTGC
>JAJXTA010000273.1 GCA_021784265.1 bacterium
GTTGAGCTCAACGCGGGCCGAGGGCGGCCCCGCCTCGGGCGCGGGTTACGGCGCGGGGACCGCCGGTTTCCGCTCGAGGGCGGCTTTCCATTCTTCGCCCAGGGCCTGCACGGTTTTGCCCGTGTATTTGGCCCAGAGCGCCTCGTCGTAGGCGCCGTCGCGCGCGGCGGCGTTCAATTGGCCGGCGATAAAGGGGTCGTAGGTTTCGCTCACCCAATTGAGGAAGTTGGCGGTGATCCGATAGTTGCCATCGTAGCGGGCGCGCGCCAGCCCACGGGGAGAGATGTCGGCGCCGTGGGATTGGGGTTCGTATTTGAACCAGCGGAGGTAATCGGCGATCCCCTCCACCAACCATCCCGGCGCGCGCGCCGCTTGCGGATGCAGCGCCCGCGCCCGTCCATATTGCTGGACCACGTGCACCAATTCGTGCACCACGGCGCCCTTGGCTTCGCCGGTGAGGTTCTGCTCGAACCAAGACGCGGCGCACCGGATGCGGGTGCCGCTGGTGGCGGCCACCCCGCGCATGCGGTCGCTGAAGACGATACTGAGCCGGCGCGGGGCTTGGAAACCCACGCTGGGCAGGAGCTCGACCAGCCGCGGATACCACTCGACCACCACGGGCGCCAACTCGTGCTCGGCCCATTGGCGGAGCGCGGGGGCCTGGACGGTGTCCAGCGTGATCTGGTACCGGCCGCCTTCGACCTGAAGGATGGTCCGGCCCGGTGGCGGCGGCGGGGGCGGCCCGGCCGGGGGCGCCTCGGCGTCAATGACGTCAATCTCGCTGTAGAACGTGTTGCCAAAGGGATCCGCCGCCTCGGTGCGGCCGAGGTCGAACAGCAGATAGCGAAACCGCCCCAGATTGCCTTCGGGCTCGGTGAGACTGACGCCGTACTGTCCGCCAACCTCGCCTGTGGCGGGGCGGGTGTCCACGCGGGCCAGCAAGGTCCAGCCGCAGGTGGTGGGATCGGTCCCCCGCGCGGGCCGGGGATTGAACTCGGCGCCGGTCCCGGCACTCGCGTAGAGCTGGTACACCTGCGGCGCGCGCGTGTTGGGGTGCCACGAGTAGCTGTTGACCTCTCGCACCTTAATCGCCCGGCCCAGGTCCACCAACAAGCGCCCGCCGTCCGTGCCATCGGCGAGGAAGAAGTTCGCCCCGGGGTCATCTTCATCCTGCGGCAGGCGGCCGTCGTGCAAGCGGGCCAGCGAGTCGCCGCCGGCTCCACCGCCGCGGCCGGCGACCAGGGTGAACGTGGCCTCCGTCGCGGCATCCGTGGCCGCGGGGCGTGGGACCTGCTGAAAGAGGAAGTCAGCCGTCGCCTCCGCGGGCAGATGATGCTCGACCGTCACCCGGACCGCGCCGTAGGTGACGGAGGCAACGAAAAGCCAGAGGCAGAAGCCCAGCAGGGTGCCGTGGCCGCGCGCTCGGCGGTGGCGCCGGAGGCCCCAGGAAGGTCGGTCATCGCGTTGCGACATGGAAGCGTGTGGGAGAGAAGGCGGCCTCGAGGCCCTCGCCGGCCGGCGGGGCAAGCGAGGCAACCGGTCATCCCACCGGCGACCCTAGTGGAGGAGGGGCGGCGTTGTCGAGGCCTTCGGCCGGTGGACGCCTACGGCGTGCGGGCGCGCAAATAGCGCCGGGGTGCGGTGGTATCCAACGGCTGGGTCTGGAAGGTCGTGGTCAGCGTGACCGAGCCGAGGGGGCCCCAGCTCGGAACGGGGGCTAACGCGTCGGTAGCCTCCAGGTCATAGGTCGCCCCGGGCTGCCCAAACACCACCAACGTCGGGATTGGCTCCGGCAGGGCGAGCAGCACCGGTTCCGGCCCGATCACAACCACGAACCCGCTGAGCCCCAGAGTGTTCGTATAGACGTGGGTGGCCGACTGCCCCGCCAACTGGCTGAACGCGAGGGGGACGATGGCGGAATGGGCGTTGGTCAGCGCGGTGAAGTTCAACTGGGCCAGCAACCGTTTCGTTTGCGTCGCGTTCCCTGCCAGGGTGAACTGGAGTTGGGCATGGTCGGCATCCAGCGGGGTGAGCGAGGCCGACACGACCTCGGCGGCGAGGGACTGGAGCGACAACTGGCCCAAGCGGTCCCCGGCGGCCTCGAGCACGACGGAGAGGCCGGTCAGGTCGGTATCGGCCTCGAGCTCGAGTGGAACGCCGGCCGAGGCGCCCATGAGCAGGTTGGTCCAGCCGGCGGTCAGGGTGATCTCGGCCTGGGCCTTGCGTACGAAGACGGTGAAGGTGCGGCTGGCGCTCAGCGGCGGGACGCCGTTGTCCGTGACCACGACCGTCACCGGGTTGGTGCTGGCCCCGCCCAGGAAACTCGGCTGCCAGCGGAAGAGGCCGGTGACGGGATCGATCGTGGCGCCGGCAGGCGCACCTGGGCCGAGGGAGAAGGTGAGGGTCTGCGGCGGCAGATCGGTGTCGTTGGCTGAGTTCGTCACCACCAACAGGTCCCCCTGCCGGATCGTTCGGTTGGGAATGGCGGCCAGGGTGGGCGCGGTGTTGAGCGCCTGTACCGTGACCCTCACCGACCCCGTAGCGCTCAGCGGGGGCACGCCACTGTCGGTCACCGCGACTTGAATGACGTTGGTCGAAGCGCCATCGGTGGGACTGGTCGGCCACAGGAGTGAGCCCGTTGCCGGGTTGAACAAGACCCCGGTCGGGGCCCCCGGCAGGAGTGTGAAGGTGAATGTCTCGGCCGGCAGGTCCGGGTCTTGGACCTGCGGGATCAGGCTGAGCGTATCGCCAGGCTTCAACGTCTGGTCCGCGCCCAGTGAGATCGTGGGCGCGGTATTGACCAAGCTGACAGTGGTTTGGGCTTCCGGGTTGGCCGGCGCCGGTTCGGTATTGCCGGCCGTATCCGTGGCCCGGCTATAGAAGGCGTAATGGGTCCCCACTTGGCCCTCGAACAAGGCGCCAGCGCGATGGGTGGCTGCCAGCCAATTCGTGAACGGGCCGTTGTTCGCCGCGACGTAGATGTCATAGTAGGCAATGCTCCCGGCGGCGGCGCTCCCGCTCCAGGACACGGCGAACTGCGCCGGGCTATTGGCCGGGAGGGGAGCGACCGTGCTGACGGGGGGAGTGGTGTTGGTGGAGACCGGTGTCAGCGGGCCATAGACGAGCGTATAGGTGCCGCTGCTGTTGTAATCGAGGATGTGGAGGAGGTTGGTGGTGATGGGCCGGAGCGCGCCTCCCAGGAAGAAGCGATCCGTCGTCCAGGTATTGGTCCCCAGGGCAATCTCGCTCCCGTCCTGGCGCAGTACATGGGCCAAAGTATAGCCGTTGGTCCCCGCCGGGTTGGCGAGGCGGAAATAGACCCAGCCCGGCGGCGCGGTGGCGGTGAGGGTCACCTGGGTGTTTGTGGCCGAGAGCACCCCGCTGAAGCCGGCGGTGGTGATGGGGGTCACCGGGTTGGTGGAGCCATCGCTCAGATACAGACTCTCGGGCAGATGGTCCGGACCGGCGTTGTCCACGACCAAGAAATCCGGCCGGCCATCCTCGAACGTGCGGTCGGCCTCGACAATATGGGTGAGCTCGTGGATTTCCACCGAGCGGATCAAGGAGGTCCGTTTGTTGCCGAAATCATCGGTTTGCTGGAAGGAGGCGGAGAAGTTGGTAAAACTGCCCTGGAGGGAGGAAAGGAAGAGCCAACGGGCGATCCGGTTTGTCCCGGGATCGATCTCGCCAAAGTCCACATCCAGGCTGGGGGTCACGGGCGTATTCTCGACCTGGGTGCCAATGGTCTTGAAGTCGATCAGCAACCCTTTGATGTTATCGACGATGACCGGTTTGCCGCCCTTGAGCTTGAGCGAGCGGGCCGGGCCATAGCCCACGTTGAGCACCTGCGCGGCCAGCGAGTACGGCAGACTGGGCTCGATCTGGGGCGTGAACGGATCATCCGCGAACACGTCGCGGTCGTGGAAATAACGAATGACCAGCTCCGGCTGGGGATAGACGGCGATCGGGGCCGGGGCGAGCGGGACGGTGATCTGGGCGCCGTTTTGCAGATAGGTGAGCGTCCCGCCCACCAGATAGAGCAAGGCGCCATTGGTTGGGGCGGCCTCCAAGGTGGGCACCAGAATCCAGGTGGCGGTGCCGGTGCTCTGCGCCCCGAGGGCCCCGGTCCCATCCACGGCGCTGAAGCCGGCAAGGGTGGAGGTCTGGAGGCCGAAGAGGGCGTTGGCCGGTTGCCCGTTGCCATCCTTGACCTCGAGATTGACCAAGACGTTTTGCAGGCCGTTGGGGGTGTCGTTCTCCAACTGCAACGTGGCCTTGAAGGCGTCGCGGGTCAGCACCGCGGTCTGGTCCAGTTGCAGGTTGACCTTGGCGCAGACCTGATTGGTCGAGGGCGGCGGACTGGCGAGACGCGGCCCCGCGCTCGCCAGGGTCACGGGCGAGGAGTGTCCACCGGGTGTGACACTCGAGGGCCGGGTTTGGTTGCAGGCAAAGTGGTAGCCGGCGGGCGGCTTGAACCCATTGACATTATGCAGCGACTCCAGGTAGTCGAAGTATTGGTTGTTGCTGATGGTGGGAACGGAGTTCGTTCCCGACGGGGCGTTCGGCACCAGATGATAGACTTGACGGTAGAGCGAGACCAAATCGCACCCCGTCGAGTCGAAGACATAGAACGCCGTGCTCTTATTCACCACGTTGGGACCGCAGAGATAATCCCACAGCATCCCGGCGGTCATCGAGCACGTCCCGGTGGTGTAATCAGCCGGGCGCGCCCGGCCCGCGGGTGTGGCTTGGGTCAGGGCCGCCGCTCCCGAAAGGCGTTTGACCAGGATCGGGATCGTGAGCGAGCTGTTCGCGGCCAACTTGCCGATGGTCGTGATCAACGGCGTCAGTTGCAGCCGCGCGTTGGACGGGATATCCAACTTGACGTCGTCGGCGTCGATCAACCCGTGGTTCGCCACCGTGATTTGGACCTGGAACTCGGTCCCCGGGTAGGAGGAGAGGTCCAGGGAGGGTGGATCGATAGTGACCACCGGGACGGGGACCTGGGTCTCAAAGGTGCTATCAACCGTCAAGGTGTAGCTGTCGGCCACCGTCGTGGGCACCACGGTGAAGCTGTAGTGCACGGTCTGGAGGGTGAGGAACACGGTCTGGGTGGTGAGGGTGCCGGGAACCACGGTCACCGTCCCGCTATTGGGATCGTGGCTGTCGGCGCTGACTTGGACCAGGTACGTCGCTTCGGTCAATCCCGGGAACGCCGCCGCGCCCTGAGCGTCGGTGCGATTGGTGGCCACCGGCACGCCAGTCAGCGCGTCCGAAAGCACCACCAAAGCATTC
>JAJXTA010000274.1 GCA_021784265.1 bacterium
AGAGCAGGTCTGGGGCCGCCTGGCGGATGCGGTCGGTGATGGCACCATGGTCCATCGCCCCCAGCGGCCCGTAGGGCGGTGAATAATGACCAACGATCCGCAGCCCGGGGTGCGCTTGGCGGAGCCGGGCCACCGCTTGTTGGGCGACGTCCGGGGCTCCCCCCAGGAAGTAGAGCCGGTGCCCGCGGTCGGCCGCGCGCCGAATCAACAGCGGCACCAAGTCGGCCCCCGCCACCCGCTCCGGCAGCGGGTTGCCCAAGAGGCGGGAGCACCAGACCAGCGGCGTGCCGTCACACAACACCAAGTGCGCCTCCAGGAGGATGCGGCGCAGCAGCGCGTCATGGCGGGCTTGCACCAGGAAGTCCACGTTGGGCGTCACCACGTAATGGGGGCGCCGGCTGGCAATCAGGCCCTCGATGAGCTCGGCAGCCTCCGCCCGGGTTACCGGGTCAAAGCCGACCCCTAAGAGCGCCACCGGCGGGCGGCCGGCGCTGGGCCAAACTGGGGCTGGGCTCGCCCCGACGGGTGGGGTTCGGTCGCACTCGAGGGACGGCCGCGTGTCGCTGTTGGTCCGCACGCTGTTGACTCAAGCGCACCCAACGCTTGAGCGTAATGGGGAGTACCCCGTCCGCCGCGCCCCGCGCGGAGGCCCGGACCAGGGCGGCGGTGGGGCGGTCCGTGGGGAGGTATGAGGGGTTCACCCACTTACTGACACCTGGGACCCGGTCTAAGCTGGCCGCGTTGAGTATGCGAGGCGACATTTGCAATGTGCAAGAGGCGGCGGTCGAGGCCTACGGCCTCACGCCGATGCAGCAGGGGATGTTGTTCCATTCGCTGGAGGCCCCGCAGAGTGGAGTGGATATCGAACAGATCCTCTGCACCCTGCCGGAGCCCATCGAGGCCCGCCCCCTGGAACGCGCGTGGCAGCAGGCGGTGGAGCGACACGCCATCCTGCGGACCCGATTTGTGTGGGAAGGCTTGGCGCAGCCGCAGCAAGAGGTGCAGGCCGCCGCCCGCCTGCATCTGGACCAAAAGGATTGGCGGGGGCTTTCCGCGCCCGAGCGCGAGCGCCGGCTGCAACATTACCTGGACACCGAGCGCCGCCGGGGCTTCGAGTTGACGGTGGCGCCCTTGCTGCGGCTGGCGTTGATCCGCACCCAGGAACGGGAGTATCTGCTGGTCTGGACCTTCCACCACCTCCTCTTGGATGGGCGGGCGGTGGTCCTCGTCCTCAACGAGGTGTTCGCTAATTACGAGGCCCTCCGCGCCGGCCGCGAACAGACCTGGCCCCCACCTCGGCCCTATCGGGAATTCATCCAATGGTTGGGGGAACGCGACCGTGCCGGGGACGAGAGCTATTGGCGCGAGCACCTGCGCGGCCTGGTGAGTCCCACGCCTCTGGCAATGGCGGGGACGACCACCCGCGCGCTCGAGGAGGGGTCCCTCGGCGGCGAGGAGGAACGGGCGTTGGCCGAATCGACGACCGTGACGCTGCAAACCCTGGCCCACACCCACGGCTTCACCCTGGACACCATCCTCCAAGGCGCCTGGGCCTTGCTGCTCAGCCGCTACAGTGGGGAGCCGGAGGTCGTCTTCGGCTTGGTCCGGGCCGGACGGGCGGGCGCCGTGACCGGGGCGGAGTCCATCGTCGGCTTGTGTATCAACACCGTGCCGCGGCGGGTGCGCGTGCCACCGCAGGCGCCCCTGCTGGCCTGGCTGCGCGAGCTGCGGGGGGAAGGACTCCGGGCCCGGGCGCATGAACATACGGCGCTCGCCGAAATCCAGCGGTGGAGCGGCGTTGGGCACGGCCAACCCTTGTTTGAGACCCTGGTGAATTTCCAAAACCCGTCTTGGGACGTGGCGTTGCAAGCCCAGGGGGGCAACTGGGCCGCCCGCCGCTTTGGGATCCGGAGCCAATCCAATTATCCCTTGATCGTGGATGCCTATGGCGGCACCCGGCTGCGGATCAAGCTCCTCTACCACCGCGACCGGTTGGCCGCGGCCACCGTGCGGCGGTTGTTGGCGCAGTTCCAGACCTTGTTGGAGGGGATGGCAACCCAGCCCACGGCGACGCTGGGCAACTTGCCGTTCTTAAGCGAGGGCGAAGAGCGTTTGCTGCTGCACGACTGGAATCGGACGCGGGTGGAGTGCCCGCGCGCGGCGACCGTGCCGGCGTTGATTGCCCAACAAGCCCGTCGCACGCCGGAGGCCCTGGCGGTGGCCAAACGCAAGGAACAACTCACCTATCAGCAACTCGAGGACCGGGCCGAGCGGGTGGCGCAACACCTGAGAGGCCTGGGCGTCGGACCGGAGGTCCTGGTCGGCGTCTGTCTGCCGCCGTCGGTGGGTTTGGTGACGGCGTGGTTGGGGGTCCTCAAGGCGGGCGGGGCTTATGTGCCCCTGGACCCGGCGTCACCGCCGGAACGACTCGCCCTGACCATCGAGGACGCGCAACCGCCAGTGGTATTGACCCAGGAATCCCTGCGGTCACGCCTGACCACCGCGCGCTCGGGAGCACGGCTCGTGACCTTGGAAGAACTGCTCCGCACCCCGGCCGCGGCCCCAGCGACGCCGGCGCCGTGGCCTGAACCCCGTCAGTTGGCCTATGTGATTTACACCTCCGGCTCGACGGGCCGGCCCAAGGGAGTCCAAATCGAGCACGGCAGCCTGCTCAACCTGATCCAGTGGCATCAAAAGACCTATCAGGTAACACCGGGCGACCGCGCCAGCCTGTTAGCCAATCCGGCCTTTGACGCGGCGACGTGGGAGGTGTGGCCGTACCTCACGGCGGGTGCGAGCCTCCACCTCCCGGACGACGAACTGCGGCTCTCGCCCCCTCGTCTGCTGCGCTGGTGGGCCGCCCACCAGATCACGTTGGCCTTTGTCCCAACGCCCATCGCCGAAGCCCTCTTCGACGAACGCTGGCCGGAAGGGACCGCCCTGCGGGCGCTCTTGACCGGAGGCGATAAACTGCGTCGCGCGTGTCCGCGACATCTGCCCTGCCCGGTGGTCAATCATTACGGTCCCACCGAGGTGACGGTCGTGACCACCTGCGCGCCGGTGCCGCTAGCGGGGGAAGGGACCGGCTCGCCACCCATCGGACGGCCGATTGCCAACACGCAGGTTTACGTGTTAAACCGCCAACAGCAGCCCGTTCCCATCGGGGTGCCGGGCGAATTGTATATCGGGGGCCTGGGCGTGGCGCGGGGATATCACCGCCGCCCCGATTTGACCGACGCCGCCTTCCTCCCCAACCCCTTCAGCCCCGAGCCGCTCGCGCGCCTGTACCAGACCGGCGACCTCGTTCGTTACCTGCCGGACGGAAACCTCGAGTTCATCGGCCGCCTTGACCAACAGGTCAAAGTGCGCGGAATCCGCGTCGAGCTCGGGGAGATCGAGTCGGTGTTGGGTCAACACCCGGCGGTGCGCGAGGCGGTCGTCATCCCGCGTGAACGCGGCTCGGGGGAGGCGGCCCTGGTGGCGTACGTGGTGTCGGCCCAGGACCGGCCCCCAACGCGGAGCTACCTCCGCGATTATCTCAAACAGCGGCTGCCGGAGTACATGGTCCCGGCGGCGTTTGTGCTGCTCGAGCGCCTGCCCCTCACCCCGAACGGGAAGGTGGATCGGGCGGCGTTGCCCGCACCGCCGCCGCTCGAGGCCGCCGGGCCGTTGGCCGCACCGCGGACGCCTACCGAGGCGCTGCTGGCCGGCATTTGGTGCGAGGTGCTGGGGCGGGAACGGGTGGGCATCGACGAGAATTTCTTTGAGGCGGGCGGGCATTCGCTCCTGGTCATGCGGGTCGTGGCGCGCGTGGCCAAGGTGTTCGGGCTCGAACTTCCGTTACGGGAGCTGTTCGAGGCGCCAACGGTGGCGGCGTTGGCCGAGCGCCTCGAGGCCCTGCGGCATGGGACCAGCACCCCACTGGGTCCGACGCGTGCGATCGCCGCCCAGCGCGAGGTGCCGCTCTCTTTTGCTCAAGAGCGCCTCTGGTTCTTCGAGCAGCTCGAACCCGGCCGCCCGGTCAATAACATCCCCATTGCCTTGCGCCTGCAAGGCCGGCTGGACGTGCGCGCCCTGGAACAAGCCCTGGGGGAAATCCTCCGCCGCCACGCGGCCCTGCGCACCGCGTTCCACAAGGTGAATGGTCGGCCGGTGGCTCGGGTTGCCCCCGCCGCGCCGTTCCGGTTGGCCGTGGTGGAGCTGGGCGACCAAGCGGGCGCGGCTGCGACCGCGCAAGCGGAGCGGCTGATGGATCACGAAGCCCGGAGCCCGTTTGACCTGGAGCGGGCGCCGCTCCTGCGGGCCACCCTGCTGCGCTTAGGGCCCGAGGACCACCGGTTGCTCCTCACCCTGCATCATATCGTCAGCGACGGTTGGTCACTCGGGATCCTCTACCGCGAGTTAGCCTCCCTGTATGAGGCCTTCGCGCGGGGCCAACTTTCGCCCCTGCCTGACCCGCCCTTGCAGTACGCCGATTTCGCGCACTGGCAGCGGGAGTGGCTCCAGGGTGACCGGTTGAATCGGCATCTGGCCTACTGGAAGGAGCACTTGGCCGGCCCACCGCCCGCCTTGGCGCTGCCCACCGATCGGCCCCGCCCAGCCCTGCAAACGTATCGGGGTGCCACCGCCCGGTTCCACTGGCGCACGGAGTTGGCCCTCGCACTGAAGGAATTGGCGCAACGCGAGCAGACCACCTTGTTTATGGTGCTCCTGGCGGCGTTCCACACGCTCTTGCACCGCTACACCAGCCAGGACGATATCGTGGTGGGTTCGCCGGTGGCGGGCCGGATGCAGATCGAGACGGAAGGCTTGCTTGGCCTGTTCGTGAACACGCTGGCCTTGCGCGTGAGTCTGGCGGGCGATCCGACCTTCCAGCAACTGCTCCAGCGGGTGCGGGAAGTGGCCCTGGCCGCTTATGCCCACCAAGACTTGCCGTTCGAGAAGTTAGTGGATGCCCTCCAGCCGGAGCGGGACCTGAGCCTGTCGCCCCTGGTCCAGGTGATGTTCATCCTGCAAAACGAGCCGTTGGGGGCACTGAAGCTGCCGGGGCTGCAGGTGACCTCCTGCCCCGTCGCCAGCGGCACCGCCAAGTTCGATCTCACCTTCTCGCTCGAGGAGACCGCAACCGGCTTGGAGGCGGCGGTGGAATACAACTCCGACATCTTCGACGCCCCCACCATCGCCCGGATGGCCGGGCACTTTGGCACCCTGTTGGAAGCGGTCGCCGCCAACCCGTCCGACCGCCTCTCGGGCCTGCCGCTGCTCACCCCGGGTGAACGTC
>JAJXTA010000275.1 GCA_021784265.1 bacterium
GCCGGAGCGTGTCGCGATGGGTGCCTAGCTTGAAAAAGGCTCCGTCGGCGTTGAACACCACCCCCAGCACCCAGACTAGGGCCAGCGCCAAACCCGCACGGGTGGCCGGGTTCCGCCAGAGGCGCGTCAGGACGTTGTCGGGATTAGGTTGGTTCATCGAAGTGCGGGGTTGGCACCGGGATCAGCCGACCGCGCCGCCTTGGGTTTGGCCCATTGCCGCGGCCAACACGCCCTCCGCGGTGGCGTCCGCGCGCGCGAAGGCCGCCGTCAGTTCCCCGCGGTGCAGGACGAGGACGCGGTCACTCAGGGCCAGCAACTCCGGCAGCTCCGAGGTGATCAGCAGGATGGCAATCCCCTCGGCGGTTAAGCGGTTGAGCAGTTGATAAATCTCGTGTTTAGCCCCCACGTCGATCCCGCGGGTCGGCTCATCCAGCAGCAACAACCGCGGGCGCACCTGAAGCCATTTGGCCAGCGCCACCTTTTGTTGATTGCCGCCGGAGAGGGCGCCCACCTCCAGGTCGAGCGAGGCGGCGCGCAGCGCCAGCGTTTGGCCCAGCTCACGCGCCACGGCCGCTTCCCGGCCGGGCTGACGCCATCCGCCCGGGGAGAGCCGTGGCAGGTCGGCGAGCGTGGTGTTGGCAATGATGGACAGGCTCAGCACCAGCCCCGTGGCCTTGCGGTCGTTGGTGAGCAGGGCCACCCCCTGGTCGATTGCCCGGCGGGGTGAAGCCAGCTCGAGCGGGCGCCCATCGAGCCACGCTTGGCCCGCGACGCGCCCCGGCGCGGCCCCAAACAAGGCCAGGAAGAGCTCGCTCGCGCCCGACCCCTGCAACCCGCCGAGGCCCACGATCTCGCCCGCCCGCACCGCCAGCGAAACGTCCCGCACCAGCGGCCGGCCCCCGCGGCCGCGGGGCCACACCGTCAACTGCTCGACGCGCAACCGCTCCGCCCCAGCCTGCGGGGTATGGCGGGGCACCTGCTCCTCCAGCTCCCGACCCACCATCCAGCGCACTAATTTCGCGGGGGGCAGGTCGGCCGCCGGCCCGCTGCCAACCAGTCGGCCATCCCGCAAGACCACGATGCGATCCGCAATCCGCTCGATCTCCTCCATCTTGTGGGTGATATAGACCAAGCCGCACCCGCGCTCCCGCAGACCTTTTACCAAGCCGAATAAGCGCGCGACTTCCGGCGCGCTCAGCGAGCTGGTGGGCTCGTCCATCACGATGACGTGGGCGTGGCGGGCCAGGGCTTTGGCGATCTCGGTGAGCTGCCGGCTGGCGATGGGGAGGTCCTCGACCCGCTGGTCCACGTCGATCTCCAGCCCCAACTGCTCGAGGAGTTGCCGCGCCCGGGCGCGCTGGGCCCGCGCGGCCACCAGCCCCGCGCGGGTCAGCGGCCGGCCCAGGAAAATATTCTCGGCCACGGTCATCCCCGGCACCAGCGAGAGCTCCTGGTAGATCACGGCCACCCCCAGCGCTTGGGCCTCGAGCGGCGACTTGGGCCGGATCACCCGGCCGTTCAACTCGATCTGGCCGGCGTAGTCTGGATAAACCCCGCCGAGGATCTTGATCAGCGTGCTTTTCCCGGCCCCATTCTCGCCGGCCAGGATCAGCACCTCGCCTCCGTGAATCTCCAGGCTCACCTCCCGCAACACCTCCACCCCGTGGAAGGCTTTGCCAATACCGGTCATCCGCACCAGGAGCGGGCGAGGGTCCGCGGCGGGCGCCGAGGGCTCGGGGCCGACGGGGCTCATGGCTTGCCCCCGACGCGCGGGTACGGCCGGGGTGGCGGCGCATTGGTGGACTTGGTGCGAAAGGCGGACCGGAAGAGCCAGTGCCGCTTGAGGCCCTGGACGAAATCGTCCACATCGGCCAGCAAGGTATGGACGGTGGTGACCAGGTTGGTGTTGGCCTGGACTTGGTGGTTGAGGTTGCTGATGATCAGGCCGAGGTCGCGCAGCGGGCCGTTCAGTTCGGCAACCACACGCCCGAGATTGGTGTTGGCCGCCGTCAAGGCGAGGCTGGCATTGGTGAGGGTGCCGTTGGCGTTGGTCAGCGTGGTGAGCAACTGGGCGTGGAGGTTGGTTGGCAACAGCCATTGGCCCAGTGAGCCGTTGGGTTCCCGCAAGGCGTCAGTGATGGCCGCCAGGTTCGACACGGCCGGGCGCGTCTGCACCACCAGGGCGTCGGCGTGGGCGGTTAGGCTGGCGGCGTTGCTCAGGACCTGGGCCAGTTGATTGGTCAGGTTGAGGATGCCGGGCAAGGCGTTGTGGAGATTGGTGACGAGGTCCCCGAGCTCCTCGGTCAAGGCGGGCGACTCCAGCGGCATGAGCCAGAACAGATTCGTGCGGTGAAACGGCTGGTAGGAGTCCGAACGCAGGTCCCACACATACGTGATGTAGGGGCGCGGGACGGACTTGTCGGCCACGCGCACCGTCTGGACGCCGGCCTGGGCCAAGGCATTGAGCGTGTCATGGTCCAAGGACCGCAGGGCTTGCGCCAGTGGTGGGCCCCCGTTGGTTCCCCTCACGTTGTCCAGGAACACCTTGTTGGTCAGATCGCTGAGGGCGCGCAGCTCCCGGACCGTCCTGGAGCTGGCGTCGTAGAACAAATAGGCCGGCAGGTAACTGTCGCCCTTGGTGACCTCGAGGGCGCGTTTGCCCAGGAAATCCGCCGCCGCCACCCGGGCGAAGGAGCCGTGGGTCCAGAGGTAGCCGTCGTACGGGCGTCGGATCTCGAATTCGACATAGACATTGAAGATGTCGTCGGGCGAGAGCCCAGTCACCCGGGTGATTTCCCCGACGTCGAAGCCCATGAGTTTGACCGGGTCGCCCACCTTCAGGCCGGCCCCGGAGAGCAACTCCGTGAAGTAAGGAACCTTAACCACGAACCAGCCCTTGCGTTGGGCGGTGTGGTAAAGGTAAGAGGCAAATCCGCCCAGCAACAGCAGGGTGGCCAGCAACACAAACAAACCGACGGCCCTCTCCACGCGGCTGAGCCGGGTTCGCAGTTGTGGTGTCAGGTCCTGCAACGGAGCGAGCTTAAGTCGCCGTTGGCGGCGGGGCGAGCAATTCCCGCACGCGGGGATCGGCGGCCGTCGTCACCTCGGCCCGCCCGCCGACGTCCCGCCAGCGATGCCCGGCGAGCAGCGCGAACTGCCGCCCCAACTCGACCCAGGGGCCCAACTGGTCGGTCGCCACCACCAGGGTGAACGGGTGTTCCCCGGCGGAGCGACGGAAGGGAAGCCGTGGCGGCGAGCCGGCCGGCCCCGTGGCTAGGTGCGTCAACAGATTGAGCCACCACGCGGCCTGCCGGGGGTCCAAGCCGGCCAGTGGATCGTCGAGAAAGAGCACTTCCGGCTCGAGGGCCAAGGCGCGCACCAGGGCCACGCGGCGGCGCCAGCCCTGGTTGAGCCGGCCCGGCAGCCAGCGGGCAAATCCTTCCAACTCCCCGGCCTGCAGCCAACCCCGCACTTGGTCGGCCACCGCCTCGAACCCGCAATCCCCATGATAACAGAGCGGCAACGCGATGTTCTGGAGCACGCTCAGGTGCCCGAAAAGGCGCGCTCCCTCCGCAAAGACAAAGCCAACACGCCGGCGCAACTCGTCCCGCTCCGGCCCCGCCAACGCGGTCAGGTCGCTTCCGAACAAGCGGTGGGCGCCCCGAAGGGGGCGGAGCAGGCCGGCCGCGGTTTGGAGCAACTGGCTTTTGCCCGCCCCGGGCAGGCCACCCACGACCCAGAAACTGCCTGGCGCCACCGCCCACGTTACCGCTTCCAGCACCGGTATGGTCTCGCCGTTGCCGCCGGCGATGGCCGCGTCCACCAGTTCGACGACCGGTGGCGCGTGGGCCGGAGGGGCGGGATTGGGCCGGGCGTCGCTCACCGGGTGCGGGCCATCGAATGGCGCTAGAACCGATCGCGCCCCGCCCCGCGGGCACGTCGGCGGAGTTCAGCCGAACACACAGTCTGACGCGGGCGGGTTGCTGGGGTTGGAGAGTGCATGTCAGAGCGCCAGATAGACCAGCAGGAACAGCGCGTCCAGCATCACGCAGGTCAGCAGGCTGGCCACCAGCGCCCGCGTCGTCACCACCGACACCTCCGCCAGCTCCAGCGGGCGGGCCAGCCCCTGGAAACAGGTGATCACGGCGATGACAATGCCGAACCCGGCCGACTTGAGGGCCAGGAGCACGAAGTCTTGCCAGGTCAACGCCAGTGCCAGTTGGCGGAAATAGTCCCCCGGCAGCAGCGGCACATCCTGGAGGAAGGCGAACAGGTAACCGCTGAAGATGGCCCCTAAGATGAAGTAGGCGGTGAGGGCGAACACGGCGATGGCCATGCCCAGGACCCGCGGCACCACCAGGTAATGCACCGGGTCAATCCCGAGGGCTTCGAGCGCCTCAATCTCGCCGAGCGCCCGAGCCGTGCCCAGCTCGATCACGGTCGCCGTTCCCGTCCGCAGCAACACCACCAGGGCCGTGACCAACGGCCCCAGCTCCCGCACCACCACGCTCACCATGACCGTGCCCACCAGGTTCTGGGCGCCCACCCGCGTCAACAGCGCCACGGTCTGGCCCACCACCACGAACCCCAACGCGCCCGCCAGGAACGCCACCATCGGCAACTGATACAGGCCGGCCCGGGCGATTTGGGCGCGGATCAACGGCCGCACCACCGCGGTGGCGGTGTTGGACTTCGTCAGCAGCACCCCGAGCGTGATCAGGGCAAAGGCCGCCAAGCCGCGGCCGGTGTCGCCCCAGTGCAACAGCCACCGGCCCACGAAGTTGGTGTACGACCGGGGCAAGGGTGACTCGAGCGCCGCCAGAACGTCGGCCACGTGGCGGACCCTGCCTGAGCCTTGGTCCATGCGCGCAACCTAGGCGGGTCGGCCCACCGGGTCAAAGCGGTTTTTTCCCTAGGCTCCGCCCATCACCCGCCGGCCTCGCCGGACCCCCGGCGCCGTGCCGTCCGCGGGTAGGCCGCTTCGCCGCGCGCCCGTCACGGCACCGCCCGCACTCGGAAGAAGACTCGCTGGCCCGTGGTGAGCGGTACCCGCATTTGAGACCAGACGTCGGTGGCGAGCACCGGGGCGCCCAATGGCGTCCAAGTCCGGGCTCCCGGGTTGGCCGCCATGCTCAACTGGTAGGACTGGCCGGGCCTACTGCACCACCGTACCAGCACGCTCTCGTTCACGGTGGCTGAGCAGGAGAGAAACCGCAGCCGGTCAAGGAGTCCAGCCAAGCGCGCCGTCCGGGGCGGGTCGAAGCCCAGGGCGGCGAAGTT
>JAJXTA010000276.1 GCA_021784265.1 bacterium
TCTTGGCGCGCCGCCGCCGGCGCGTGGGTATTCCCCTCGCGCTCTGGCTTCAGGTGCGGGTCTGCTTGCTGGGGGTCGGGGGCGGGATGGGCCGAAGGCTGAGGCGGGGGCAGTAAAGCCCAATGCGCTCGCGCCGCCACCAGTTCCCCGTAGCACGGCGCTGGGCGAAGGTGGTAAAGTGGTATTCGTAGAGGACCGCGCGCACGTACCGCGGCGGGGCGCGCGGGAACGGGTTTTTGTCCAGGAGAAAGAGCACGTCGGGCGAGCCCTGCAAGAGGCGGCTGAGGAGGTTCAGGAACCAGGGGTGCTGATCCACGTTACCCAGGGCGGCGAACCACATCTGCCAATCCAGACGGGGTTGGTAGGGGGCGACGAACCCGGGTCGGCGATCCAGCCGACCGGCCTTCCACTTGAACTCGTAGGGGGCCCAGTCCTCGCCGTTATTGCTGCCTTCGACTACGATTTCGTCGCGAGGCCGGGTCATGGAGGCAAACAGGCCATAGGCATTGAAGGTGCGCAGCGGCGCCACCGCCTGCAGGAGCCGCACCGCCGGCGTGGGCAGGCTTCCCGCAGGCAGCCAACGGAACACCATGTTCAGGCCGCTCAAGAGGAACAAGGTCCCGACCACGGCCCCGCGGAGCACGGGGCGCCATGGTGCTTCCGGCGCTGGTGGTGGCGGCACCGGGCGGTACGTCGGCGGCAAGAGCCGCTCCCACACGCTGTCGCCCACCAAGGGGAGGCAGAGCACCACCGTGAGGAGGTTGAAGAAGCAGTAGTTGCCGGTTAAGGAAATCAGCACCATGAGGCTGGCAAACGCGCCGGCCGCCAACAGGGGTAGCCGGCGTGGGGCGAAGATCAACCAGGGCACGGCCAGCTCGACGACGAACATGACGGCGGCGGCGGCGATTTGAAACCAGGCGGGCAGTTGGTGCGCATACCAGCCGATCCAGGTGGGCAAGGGTTGAGTTTCGTAGTGGAAGGTTAACGCCGTCAGGTGGCGCCAGGAGGGATCGCCGCTGAGCAG
This sequence comes from bacterium, assembly GCA_021784265.1. Taxonomy (GTDB): domain Bacteria; phylum Verrucomicrobiota; class Verrucomicrobiia; order Limisphaerales; family J093; genus JAJXTA01. Next base: position 1,025 of record JAJXTA010000276.1, read on the forward strand.
CTTGACCACGCCTGAGCTAAACATCAGCTTGAACAGGAGGAGGCGCAGCAGCCAGAGCGCGGGCCCGCGGGGCGCGCGGGCCTTGGCGCGGGCCGAGCCCCAGACCGGCGGGGCCAGGCACACGGCCAGGAAGCCCGTCTCCAGCAGCAGGGTGTCCCATTGGTAGCTGAGGAACTCCTGCCCGACGCTGGACAGGGAAAGGTAGAGCGCCCAAACGCCCAGGGCGGCCAGCCGGGGAACCACCCCCAGGCTGAGCAGGAGGCCAAATCCCAAGCCGGCCACGCACTGAGTCTGCAGCAGGCCGCGCTCCGGTTCCCACCAGGAGAACGTCGGGACCAGCCAAAACCGGCTCGGCCCGACCTGTGCGCTCAAGGCCGCCAGATAATCCCCCACGGGCAGAATACCGCGCGGGCCGAGCAAGCCCCGGATTTGCGTCCACAGGGAGCCGAAGGCCACGCAGTAAATCAAACCGAGCGCGCTCAGGAACCAGCGGGTCGAGATGAAGAAGGTCTCGGGCTGCTCGCGCTGCTGGAGCAGGAACCGGACGAGCCCGGCGCCACGTTGGAACAGCCGGCCCAGCATCAACGGGGGGACCGCGCGTGGCTGGAGCGGGCGTGGGTCCACCCGGTCCCGGCGCGGGGGACGGCGGGGTGGGAAGCGACCTGGGGTTCGGTGCCCGCCGGCCGCTCCCGCTGCGGCGGGGCGAAAGTCATGGCGTCCGCTTGCGGAAGATGATGATGTGCTGGCGAGGCAGGGTCTCGATGGTCTTCACCCAGACCAACGGGTGGAGGGCCGCCTCGCGGCGCACCTGGGCGACGGTCATTTTGTGCAGGGGTTTGATCGGGACGGTGGGGTCCTCGGCCCGGTATTCAACGAAGACCACGCGCCCGTCCGGCTTGAGCGCGGTGCAGATGGCCTCCAGCATCGCGTACGGCTCCGAGAATTCATGATACACATCAACCATTAGGGCCAGATCCACCGTTCCCGCCGGCAACTGCGGATCGTCCAGATGGCCCAGGACGGTTTGGACGTTGTGAATGCTCCGGGCCGTCATGGCCCGGTTCAGGTCGTCCAGCATCTCTTGCTGGATATCGACGGCATAGACCGTGCCGGTGGGTCCGACGGCTTGCGCCAGCCGCCACGAGAAATAGCCGGTCCCCGCCCCGATGTCCGCCACCGTCTCGCCCTTTTTCACCCCCAGGGCCGGGACGACCCAATCCGAGCCTTCCTCCAGGCCGCGCGTGGGGCGCTCCAGCCATGCGGCCCCTTGGTGGCCCATGACTTGGGCGATCTCCCGTCCCAAGAAGAACTTCCCGGTGCCGTCGGGGTTGTGCCAGGAGCGGTATTCGTAGCCGGGGAACGGCGGCAGGGGTGCCGGGGGCGGCTCGCCGCCCACGACGGGAAGGGCCAGCCAGAGCGCGCCTGTGCAGAGCAGCGCGAGCCCGCGGGGGCCACGCCGCGGCTTGGCTCCGGGGTGGGCCCGCGGCAGCGGGCGCCAACGGCTCGCGGCCGCCCGGAGCCGGGGTGGAGCGCCGGCGCGGGCCGGGTCCCTGAGCTCTGGGGTGGGCGCGCGGTGGCGCGCCGCGGGGGCGCCGCCGGGTGTTTGGGTCTCAGGCTGATGCGATAGATATGTCATTCTAATAAATCCGTTGGTGAAGGCGCCGCCGCGGGACTCGCCGCGGGCCGGCCGCCGGCGATCCCGGCCGTTAACGGCGTCCCGGCGCGCGTTGCGCGGTGAGGATCGGCCAGAGGGGTTGGAGGTCGGCGTCGGCCAGGGCCAGGTCCTGGAGTTTGGCGCGGCGCGGCGCCATTGCCAAGGCGCGTTGCAGCCAACCCCAGGCCTCCGCCAGGCGGGTCATCTGGGCGGCGTAACAGGCCAGATTATAGGCGATCAGCGGTTCTTGGGCGAATCGGCCGACGGCGGGGCGCAAGGCGTCCCAGGCGGACTGGAGGCCGCCCCCCGGCATGCGGCGGGCGGCATAGGCGCGCCGGAGCCAGCCGTTGGGGTCGGCGGGCGCGGCGGCGACCAGGCGTTGGGCGACGGCGTGTGCCTCCGCCCACCGCTCGCGCTGGGCGTGGATGGTCCACTCGCGGTCCAAGACTTCCGGGCGCGTCCGCGCGGTCGCCGAGAGCCGGGCCAACTCTTGTTCCGCGCTGGCCGGGTCGCCTAGCAGCAACCAACCCTCGGCGGCCTGCAAGTGCAGGTTCTCCGGATGCGGGAGCGGCGTCATCACGCCTTAGAGTAAACGCGGCCGGGGTCTATGGCAACCTCGGGCCTTGGTTCCGGAGCCGCAGGTTGTCCAGGTAGAAGGTGGTTTTGGCGTCGGCGTAGCTCACGAACCCAACCCACTGAAGGGCGTACCAGTCCGGGGTGCCATTGGGCAGGGGGCCGAAGCGCTCGGTGGTTTGACCGGGCAGGGTCACGCTCAGGGTCCACGTGCCGGTCGAGGCCGGGCCGAGCCCCGCCGCGACCTCGAAATGGACCCATTGGTCCAACGGCACCCGGAGGAGGGTTTGCCGGCCCACCTCCAGCGCCCCGTCGCGGACTACAAAGCTGGGGCCAACGCGGTAGGGCACCGCCGCATCCCGCCACTCGTGCTGGAAGACGGTGCCGGGGCCAAAACGCGCATCGAAGGCGCACCGGGAGATGCCGTTGGTGTGGTTGGGCGCGTACGAGAGGAACGGTTCCCAGGGGTGGGTGAGCCCTGGAGCATCCTCCACCCGCAAGGCATGGCGGCCCGTGGCGGCGACGCGGTCGGTGACCTCGATGGTGTCGCCACGGTGCTCCACGAACACGGTCGCCAGCGCCGGCAGGGCGCCAACGGGGGTGCCCTCAAAGTCGTCATCCAAAGAGAAGGGCGGCGGCGGCGGGGGCAGGGGAACCGGTGGGGGCGGGGGGTAACGCACGTCGGCCGCTTGCTGGACCCAGGCGGCCTCGCCCGTGACGCCGGCTTGGCTGGGATCGAACGGCTGGAAACCAAGGCGCCAAGCCGGGGAGTCGGGGGCCAAGCGGAAATCGAAGTGCGTGGGGTCGGCGAAGCGGGGGTCGGCGATGAGCGAATGGCGGTCCTTGCCCAGGCGTTGCCAGGCGGCGAAGCTCAAGTCTTGGAAGCGGAACGTTCCTGGGGCGATCCGCCAGTAGAGGTTGTAGTCCAGGTCCACGTCCGGCGTTTTCCAGGCGCCCTCGAGTAGGCGCCCGGCCTGCCAATAGACGAGGTTGTGGGTGAAGGTGAAGGCGTGGTGGTCTTCGAGGCGGGAGTGCTGGAGCTGGCCGTCGCGGCTAAAGGCAAAGATGTTATTGCTGACCACGTTGTCGCGGCCGTAATGCTGGTGAAAGCCGCCGGTCGTGACGTTATAGACCAGGTTGTTGGCCCAGACGATCTCGCTGCTGCCTTCGTCGGCATAGAGGCCCCAGCCCCCGCGGCCGTAGTGATCGTAGGAATCGAGGTCATGGATGCGGTTGTTGAGGACCACCGTGCCCGGCTGCACGCCGAGGGTATAGACTGCCCCCAGATCGCTCAGCACCCCCCAACCCAGGTGGTGGATATGGTTGAACGTGATGCGGTTGGTCCCGGCCGGGCTGGCGCCGTAACCCCAGCTCCAGCCCACGGAAACCCCGATGTGGTAAAAGTCCGCCACGTCGTTGTGGCTCACCAGATTCTCGCCGCTCTGGCCGATCCAGACGCCGACGGCGCCGGGGTGGAGTTGGCCGCCGGCGCGCAGGATGTTGTTGGTCACGGTGATCCCGCCGGTGCGCTCGGCGGCCTGCGCCCGGATGAAGGGCTCGCCGATCCGCACGCCCCCCGCGCCCAGGTCATGCAGGTAGCAATGGGCCACGCTGTCTTCACGGCAGCCGGTTCGAAACCAGAGACCGTGGGTGCCCACCAAGGCGATCTCGCACTCGCGGAACGTCACGCGGCGGGCGCCATCGAGCGTGATCACCGCGGGGAGGCTCACCTCGGCCTGACCATCGGCGTGGCCACCGAGCGGCAGCACGTACTGCCCGTGCCGAAAGGTGAGCCCCTCGAACGTCAGGTCGCTCACCCAGCGATCCGCCAACGGCTCACCCCAGAAGGCCAGGAATTGGCCGAGCACCGGGGCGAACACCTCGGCCTGGTCCATGTCTTCGCCCGCCAGCGGCCAGTAAGCCAAGGCGCCGTCGCGGTCCAGGAACCACTCGCCCGGTTGATCCAGGGCGGCGCGGAAGTTCTCGAGCTGGTACCGCTGG